>NZ_JBFUCI010000278.1:0-8622 GCF_056405335.1 Variovorax sp. P1_H12_2 | reverse complement strand
GTACTGGCGGGCGCGCGCATCGACCAGGTTCAGGCGGTTCTCGTTGACCAGCATGGTCTGCTGCTTGAGCCAGGCGGCCCAGGCCTCCTTGCTGACGTTTTCCCACAGTCGCTTGCCGAGCTCGCCGGGGTAGGGCGGGAAGTCGAGGCCTTCGGCCTCTTTGCCGAGCTTGATGCACTGGACCATACGTGCCATTTTGGATGCCTTTGTGGGTGTCTTAGTTGATTTCGTTATTTGGAACTGAGAACTCAGTCGTTCTCGATTCCATATGCCGTATCCAGAATACGTGGCTTCAGCTTTATGCCATTTACGAGCACAAGACCATGCGCCTTCGCCGCGACTTTATCAAGCTTTCCCTCGGCGCCGCCGCTGCCGCCAGCATCGCCCTGACGGCAATGCCGTCGTTCGCGCAGGGCGTGACATTGCTCAACGTCTCCTACGACCCGACCCGCGAGCTCTACGTCGACTACAACCAGGCCTTCGCCAAGTACTGGAAGGCCAAGACCGGCCAGGACGTCACGATCAAGCAGTCGCACGGCGGCTCCGGCAAGCAGGCGCGCTCGATCATCGACGGCATCGACGCCGATGTCGCCACCCTGGCCCTGGCCGGCGACACCGACGCGCTGGTGACGCACGGCGGCCTGGTCAAGCCCGACTGGCAGAAACGCCTGCCGCACAACTCGGCGCCCTACACCTCGACCATCGTCTTCCTTGTGAAGAAGGGCAACCCCAAGGGCCTGAAGGACTGGGACGACCTGGCCAAGGCGGGCGTGCAGGTGATCACGCCGAACCCGAAGACCTCGGGCGGCGCGCGCTGGAACTACCTGGCGGCGTGGGAATTCGCCAAGCGCAAGTACGGCAGCGAGGCCAAGGCCAAGGAGTTCGTCGGCAGCCTCTACAAGAACGTGCCGGTGCTCGACACCGGCGCGCGCGGCTCGACCATCACCTTCGTGCAGCGCGGCGTCGGCGACGTGCTGCTCGCGTGGGAGAACGAGGCCTTCCTGGCGCTGAAGGAATTCGGCCCCGACAAGTTCGACATCGTCGTGCCTTCGATCAGCATCCTGGCCGAGCCCACCGTGACGGTGGTCGACAAGGTGGTCGACAAGAAGGGCACGCGCGCCGTGGCCGAGGAATACCTCAAGTACCTCTATTCGGACGAGGGCCAGGATGTGGCGGGCCGCAACTACTACCGCCCGACCTCCGACAAGGCGAAGGCCAAGTACGCGACGCAGTTCCCGAAGCTCACGCTGTTCACGATCGACGAGGCCTTCGGCGGCTGGGCCAAGGCCGACAAGGCGCACTTCGCCGACGGCGGGTCCTTCGACCAGATCTACCTGAGCAAGCAGAAGTAACGCACGCGCAAGGCCACCGATGTCCGTTCTCCTGATTGCCGGCAGTCCTTCCGCGCCCTCGCGTTCGGCGGTGCTGCTCGATGCGGTGGCCGCGCGGCTCGCCGAGCGCCATGTCCCGGTCGAGCTGCTCGCGATCCGCGAACTCGCCGCGCATGCGCTGCTGCTCGGCGAGGCCTCGCACCCGTCGGTGCAGCATGCGGTCGACCAGCTGCGACGCGCCGATGTGGTCGTGATCGCGACGCCGGTCTACAAGGCGGCCTACAGCGGCGTGCTCAAGGTCTTCCTCGACCTGCTGCCGCAGACCGCGCTCAAGGGAAAGACCGTGCTGCCGCTGGCCACCGGCGGCAGTCCGCACCACATGCTGGCGCTCGACTATGCGCTGCGCCCGGTGCTGCAGTCGCTGGCGGCACGGCACATCCTGCCGGGCGTCTATGCGACCGACGGCCAGGTGACGCTGCAGCCCGAGGGCGCCTACCAGCTGCAGGCCGAGCTCGCGCAGCGCCTCGACGACGCGGTCGAGACGCTGGCGAGCGAGGGGCTCAGGCTGCCGCCGGCCTGGGGCTTCGAGGCGATCGATTTCGCGCACGTGCGATGTAGCGTCTGACGCGCCTGGCGTCCCGCGCGGCGCCCCTTCCCCCAGAACCCCGTCCCGAACGAACTCGCCGCCCAGCGGCGCGGGACTTCCTTTGCCTGAAAGAAACACATGCCGCCCGTTTTCACCGACGACTTCCAGGATTCGCGCCCGCTGCGCTGGATCCTCGCCGACTCGCGATCAGCCCGCTGGTGGTGGCCGCGGCCGTGCTGATCACCGGCTTCCTCGCGACCACGGCTGCTCCCCTGTAACTCCTGCCCTCCGAACGAAAGCATCACCATGACCTCGCATTCATCGATCCGCCGACGACTGATCCAGGGCGCAGCCGCAGCCGTTGCGCTGCCGGCGTTCGCCGCCTTCGCCCAGGCTCCCGCGCGCACGCTGCGCATCGGCAACCAGAAGGGCAACCTGAGCCTGCTCAAGGGCCGCGGCACGCTCGAGAAACGCCTCGCGCCCTTGGGCGTCAGCATCAAGTGGACCGAGTTCACCGCGGGGCCGGTGCAGCTCGAAGCGCTCAATGTCGGCTCGATCGACTTCGGCGACGTCGGCGAGGCGCCGCCGATCTTCGCGCAGGCCGCGGGCGCCCCGCTGGCCTATGTGGCGGCGACCGTGCCGCGTCCGCAATCCGAAGCGGTGATCGTGCCGAAGGCCTCGACCCTCCAGTCGGTCAAGGACCTCAAGGGCAAGAAGGTCGCGCTCAACAAGGGCAGCAATGTCCACTACTTCCTGGTCAAGCTGCTCGAGAAGCACGGCCTCGCCTATGGCGACGTCAACGTCGTCTTCCTGCCGCCTGCCGACGCGCGTGCCGCTTTCGAGAAGGGCTCGATCGACGCCTGGGTGATCTGGGATCCGTTTCTCGCGGCGGCGCAGAAGACGCTCGACGCCAGGCTGCTCGCGGACGCCACGGGCGTGGTGGGGAACCGGGCCTTCTACTTCTCGTCGCTCGACTATGCCGGCAGGAACGCCGACGTGATCAAGATCCTGATCGAGGAACTCGACAAGGTCGACCAGTGGGCCCAGGCCAACAAGGGTGCCTTCGCGGCCGAACTCGCGGCGCTGTGGGGCCTGCCGCAACCGGTGGTCGAGCTCTCGGTGTCGCGCACCCGGTTCGGCACCGGCCCGATCACCAGGGCGATCCTGGCCGAGCAGCAGCAGATCGCCGACACCTTCCTCGCGCTCGGGCTGATCCCCAAGAAGATCAACCTGCTCGACGCCGCGGCCGCGGGTACCTCTTGAGACCTTGCGGGACAGACCAAGACTTGCGGGACGGACCAAGAAACTGCGAAGCAGTTTTTGCTCTGTCCTCAACTGACCAAAAACCTTGCGGGACAGACCAAGAAACTGCGCAGCAGTTTTTCCCTGTCCTCCACTGACTGAGAATTCCGATGCAAATCTTCTGGTTCCTGCCCACACACGGCGACAGCCGCTACCTCGGCACCACCGAGGGCGCGCGCGCGGTCGACCTGGACTACCTGCAGCAGATCGCCGGCGCGGCCGACTCGCTCGGCTATGAAGGCGTGTTGATTCCGACCGGCCGTTCGTGCGAAGACCCCTGGGTCGTCGCGTCCAGCCTGATTGGTGCGACCCGGCGGCTCAAGTTTCTGGTCGCGGTGCGACCCGGGCTGCATGAGCCGAGCCTGGCCGCGCGCATGGCCGCGACCTTCGACCGGCTGTCGGGCGGGCGCCTGCTGGTGAACCTCGTGACCGGTGGCGACCAGGCCGAGCTCGAGGGCGATGGCGTGTTCCTCGGCCATGCCGAACGCTACGCGCAGTCGGCCGAGTTCATCCGCATCTGGCGCGAGATCATCACGCGCAGCCATGACAACCAGAGCTTCGACTACGACGGCGAGCACCTGCGCGTGAAGGGCGCCAGGCTGCTGTTCCCGCCGGTCCAGAAGCCTCATCCGCCGGTGTGGTTCGGCGGCTCGTCGGCCGCGGCGCACGACCTGGCGGCCGAGCAGGTCGATGCGTACCTCACATGGGGCGAGCCGCCGGCCGAGGTGGCGAAGAAGATCGCGGACGTGCGGGAGCAAGCGCATCGCAAGGGCAGGGCGGTGGAGTTCGGCATCCGCCTGCATGTGATCGTGCGCGAGACCGAGGACGAAGCCTGGCGGGCCGCCGAATCGCTGATCAGCCGGGTCGACGACCAGACCGTGATCCGCGCCCAGGCCGCCTTCGCGCGCATGGATTCCGAAGGCCAGCGCCGGATGGCCGCGCTGCACGCCGGCGGCGCCCGGCGCACCCGTGCGGAGCTCGAGATCAGCCCCAACCTGTGGGCCGGCGTCGGGCTGGTGCGCGGCGGCGCAGGCACCGCGCTGGTGGGCGATCCGAAGACCGTCGCGGCGCGCATCGAGGAATACGCAGCGCTCGGGATCGACCACTTCATCCTCTCGGGCTACCCGCACCTGGAGGAGTCCTATCGCTTCGCCGAGCTGGTGTTCCCGCTGCTGCCGCGCAAGCGGCGCCCGGGGCTGCCGGGCCCGGTGCCGGGCGGGCCATTCGGCGAAGCGGTCGCCAATCTCGATGCGCCTTCGCGGCTCGTCTCCCAGAGCTGAAGGACACGCATGAATCAACAAGTACAGGCCCTGCCCGTGGCCGCGCCCTCGCTGGATGCCGCCAGGGGCTTCGCCATCGGCGTCGCCCGGCGGTTGGTCCCGTGGCTGGTGCCCGTCGCGCTGGTCGTCGCGTGGCAGGCCGCGTCGTCGCTCGGCTGGCTCTCCACCCGCGTGCTGCCGGCGCCCATCGACGTGGTCAAGGCTGCGTGGCGGCTCACGGCCTCGGGCGAACTCTGGACCCACGTCAAGGTGAGCGCGGCACGGGCGCTGACCGGGCTGGTGATCGGCGGCGGACTCGGGCTCGCGCTGGGCCTCCTGACCGGCTCGGTGAGATTCGCCGAGACGCTGCTCGATTCGACCCTGCAGATGGTGCGCAACATTCCGGCGCTGGCGCTGATCCCGCTGGTGATCCTGTGGTTCGGCATCGACGAATCGGCCAAGCTGTTCCTGATCGCGGTGTCGGTGTTCTTCCCGATCTACCTCAACACCTTCCACGGCATCCGCAATGTCGATCCGCAACTGATCGAGATGGGCCGCACCTACGGCCTCACGCGCTGGCAGCTCTACCGGGAAGTGATCCTGCCGGGCGCGATGTCCTCGATCCTCGTGGGCCTGCGCTTCTCGCTGGGCCTCATGTGGGTGATCCTGATCGTGGCCGAGACCATCTCGGCGCAGTCGGGCATCGGCTACCTCACGATGAATGCGCGGGAGTTCCTGCAGACCGACATCGTGCTGGTGGGCATCCTGCTGTACGCGCTGCTCGGCAAGCTGGCCGACCTGTTCGCGCGCGGTCTTGAACGCTGGTGGCTGCGTTGGCATCCGGCCTACGGAGTGACGGGAGTGACGAAATGAGTGCGCGGCTTCAGCAAACACACGCCGGCGATGCAGGCGGCGTCCGCCTCGACATCCGATCCTTGAGCAAACGCTACGGCGAGCGCGAGGTGCTGCGCAACACGCAGCTGGCCATCGAACCCGGCCAGTTCATCGCGATCGTGGGCCGCAGCGGCTGCGGCAAGAGCACCTTGCTGCGCCTGGTGGCCGGTCTCGAAGAGGCAACGGCAGGTTCGCTGCAGGTCGAGGGCCAGGCCGTCGACGGTCTGCACGACGACACGCGGATCATGTTCCAGGAAGCGCGCCTGCTGCCATGGCGGCGCGTGCTCGACAACGTCGTGCTGGGCCTGCCCGAGGCGGGGCGGGCACGCGGCGAGGAGGTGCTGGCGCAGGTGGGCCTGGCCGAGCGCCGCGGCGAGTGGCCGGCACGTCTGTCGGGCGGCCAGCGCCAGCGGGTCGCGCTGGCCCGGGCGCTGGTGCATCAGCCGCGGCTGCTGCTGCTCGACGAGCCGCTGGGCGCCCTCGACGCGCTCACCCGCATCGAGATGCATCGCCTGATCGAGCGCCTGTGGCTGCGCCACCGCTTTACCGCGCTGCTGGTCACGCACGACGTGCAGGAAGCGGTGGCGCTGGCCGATCGCGTGATCCTGATCGAGGACGGCCGCATCGCGCTCGATGAACACATCGCGCTGGCACGGCCACGGTCGCAGGGCGACGCAGCCTTCGCGGCGATCGAGAAACGCATCCTCGACCGGGTGCTGCAGAAGCCGGCGGACGCAGACGCCGAGCCGGCCAACGACATCCGCTGGACCGACGGGCCGGCGCATGTGCTGCGCTGGGCCGTGTGACCCCGTTCATTCATTGCTGATCCATCCCATTTCCAACCCGAAGGAGTCTTCCATGTCCATCMAGGCCATCAATGTSCGCAACCAGTTYMRSGGCAAGGTSCGCGAGATCRTSCGCGGCAMCGTCGTCTCCGARRTCGACGTCGARACSSCGTKSGGCATCGTGACCTCGGTCATCACCACGCGCTCGGTCGACGAACTCGAACTCAAGGTGGGTTCGGATGTCGTCGCGCTGGTCAAGTCGACCGAGGTCTCGATCGCCAAGCTCTGAGCCCTCTGCACACGTCCGGCGTTGCCTGGCAATGAATAGATCAGTTGGTTGTTAGGAATTGACTTTTCAGTCGTTTGTGCTTGAAGGGCTTCGTCCTGAAGTGGTCTATCGCCATCAAGGCGACCCGAGCAATCACTCAAACCAACGGAGCATTTTCATGTCATCGGACGTCGAAACCCTCGCACTGCCGGCCGTGCTGGAGCAAGCCCAGGCCGCTGCGGAGCAAGAGAACCTGCCTTACGCCGGGGGCGTCACGCCGCCCGTCGCATGGCAACTCGTTCAGCAGCGCGATGCCGTGCTGGTCGATGTGCGCTCGGGCGAGGAGCGCAAGTTCGTGGGCCATGTGCCCGACAGCCTGCACGTGCCCTGGGCCACCGGCACCGCGCTCACGCGCAACCCGCGCTTCGTGCGCGAACTCGAAGCCAAGCTGGCCAAGGACGGCGGCAAGGATGCCGTGGTGCTGCTGCTGTGCCGCAGCGGCAAGCGCTCGGCGCTGGCGGCCGAGGCGGCCGCGAAAGCCGGCTTCAGCCATGTGTTCAACGTGCTCGAAGGCTTCGAAGGCGAGATAGACGCCGCGCAGCACCGGGGCGCGGCCGACGGCTGGCGCTTCCATCAACTGCCCTGGGTTCAGGACTGAGTGCGGGACGCGCGCCGTCACGAGCGCGCGCCCGCATGGACTCGCAACGCGGAGGAAAAGCAATGTCGGGATTTGATGTCGACCAAGTGGTCGGCGCGCTGCGCAGCGTGCGCGGCGAATGGCGCGATGCGCAGAAGCGCCCGCGCGAGCCCGCCGGTCGGGAGTTCCCGTCGCGCGATGCGCTGTCGGTCGTGATCGAGCAGCTCAAGGGCGCGCTGTTTCCGATGCGGCTCGGCCCTTCCGACCTGCGCCACGACGGCGAGGACTTCTACGTCGCCCACACGCTCGATGCCGCCTTGCATGCCCTGCTGGAGCAGGCGCGTCTCGAACTTCACTACGTCGGGCGCCATGCGCCGCGGGCGGCGGCCGAGATCGACGCCCAGGCCCGCGAGGGCGTGCGCGCTTTCGGTGCCGCCCTGCCGGGCATTCGCCGGCTGCTCGACAGCGACGTCATCGCCGCCTACCAGGGCGACCCGGCCGCGCACAGCGTCGACGAGGTGCTGCTGTGCTACCCGGGCGTGCTGGCGATGATCTACCACCGGCTGGCGCACCAGCTCTATCGGCTGCAGTTGCCGCTGCTGGCGCGCATCGTGGCCGAACTGGCCCATGGCCAAACCGGCATCGACATCCACCCCGGCGCGCAGATTGGCAGCGGCTTCTTCATCGACCATGGCACCGGCGTCGTGATCGGCGAGACCGCCGTGATCGGCCAGCGCGTGCGAGTCTACCAGGCCGTCACGCTCGGGGCCAAGCGCTTTCCGACCGATGCGCACGGCATCCTTCAAAAGGGCCTGCCGCGCCACCCGGTGGTGGAAGACGAGGTCGTGATCTATGCCGGCGCCACGATCCTCGGGCGCGTCACGATCGGCCGCGGCGCGGTGATCGGCGGCAACGTCTGGTTGACTGCGGACGTGCCCGCCGGCGCCAGCGTGACGCAGGCCGGCGTACAGAACGCAGCGCCCGTTGGCGAGGCGCTCGCGGTGTCGGTCCAGTGAGTGCGCTGATCGAGCGCTTCGGCGTGACGGTGCGTCAGTTGCGCGTCCAGAACGGCTGGTCCCAAGTGCAGCTGGCCGAACGCTCGGAACTGGACCGCTCCTATGTCGGCGAGATCGAACGGGGACGAGTGATCGCCTCGATCGTCACGGCGGAGAAGCTCGCCGTCGCGCTGCAGCTCGACGTCGCAGCCCTGCTCTCGCGCTGCCAGCAGCTCGACGAGGCGCGCGCCGGCCAACTCATCAGTTTGTCGGCTATAGCCCGTTGAGGGAAAACCCGAATCCTTCGACACTTTCCTGCAATTCCACCTCGAACCACGGAGTTTCTTCCTATGACCGCAACCGTCGGTGGCACCACCGCCCTGGGCGACAACGCCGCCCGCCAGCTAGCCAATGCCACGAAGAGCGTTCCCCAGCTCGAAACGATCAGCCCGCGCTGGCTCACGCACCTCTTGCAATGGGTCCCGGTCGAGGCCGGCATCTACCGCCTGAACAAGGTCCGCAACCCCGAGTCGATCCAGGTCGTCTGCACGGCCAAGGAAAGCGA
>NZ_JBFUCI010000277.1:0-8644 GCF_056405335.1 Variovorax sp. P1_H12_2 | reverse complement strand
GTCACCGGGGCGGTGCGCCGGTAGTCGGGCTCCGGCCGGCCGAAGCGCCACGGCCGCTCTTCAATTCGAACGTGAGCGATTCGCGTGCGAGCAGGCGGAGCGAAGTCATTGGCTGTCGGCCTCCGCGTCGGTCCCGGGCGCCGGCAGGCCTGCCAGCTCACGCTCGATCTGCTCGATGCTGGGCAGGCTGGTCTGCAGTTCAGCCGGCAACGCTTCGATCAACTGGTATTCGGCAATGCCCATCGGCTTGGCGCTGTCGCGCAGCGCATATTCCGCCACCACCTTGTTCTTGCTTTTGCACAACAGCAGGCCGATGGTGGGCGCATCGGCGGGCGTTTTCATCTGTGTGYCCACGGCGCTGAGATAGAAACCCAACTGCCCCACATGCTCCGGCTTGAACGGCCCGGCCTTCAGCTCGATCACCACGTAGCAGCGTAGCTTGAGGTGATAGAACAGAAGGTCGATGAAGAAATCGTCACCGCCCACTTCCAGCGGCACCTGCTTGCCGACGAAGGCAAAGCCGGCACCCAGCTCCAGCAGGAAGCGCGAGATGTGCTGCACAAGGGCAGACTCGATCGCGCGCTCGTCGGCTTCCCGATTTACGCCAAGAAATCGAACAGGTAGGGGTCTTTGAGCGTCTGATGGGCGAGGTCTGCGCCGGGTGCCGGCAGGCGAAGCTCGAAGTTCGTGACCGCCTGCCCTTCGCGCTCCAGCAGGCGGGTTTCGATGTGGATGTTCAGCATGCTGCGCGACCAGCCGTGTTCGATGGCGCGCTGCGCGTAGCCGATGCGCTGCTCACGGTCTTTCAGCTGACTGAGCAGCACCAGGTTGTGGCCCCAGGGCAAATGTCCAACAAGCTGTTGGACATCTGCGCTGTCCGGCCAAGCCTCGGCAAAAGCCCGCATGTACATCAGGTTGGCGCGCGAAAAGCCCTTTATGTCCGGAAAGGCCGTGCKCAGATCGTGCGCCAGCCGCTCGATCACCTTGGCGCCCCAGCCCTCGCGCGCCTGCCGCTCCAGGATGTCGCGGCCGATCTGCCAATACAGCCACACCAGCTCGCGATTGACGGCCAGCGCCGCGCGCTGCTGGGCGCTGTGGATGCGGGTCTTGAGCTCGGCCAGCCAATCGGCGTAGCCGGCCGGCGGGCGGATGAGGGAGGCGGGGCGTTCGGTCATGGCATGGCAGCCTACAACAGTCGCGCCACGCGGACGCGAACTAGTCCCCCGGCGCCTTCGGAACCCTCTTCCTCCCCACCCCCACACCCCCAGCCCCCGCAGCCCGCACGATGCGCCGGAATGTGGGGCATTCCATGTGGCTAGGCGCGGGGCAGGCAGCGGCGTGCCGCAGGCCGTCGCGCATGGCGCTCAGCTTGCGGATCGTCCGGTCGAGTTCGTCCGCTTTGGCCGCCAGCCGTTCCACCACACCGGGATCGAACAGGCGGCGCAGCCCGCGCCTGCCGGTAGAGGCGATCAGCCCCTTTTCGTCATAGAACCGCAGCGTCGATGCCGGAACGCCGGATTGCTGCGCCACCTCGGCGATGTCCAGATGTCTCACCCTCTTGACCTCAAGTCGACTTGAAGTTGCACAGTCTAGCTTCCTGCAGGATGGTCGGTGACGCGGAAGAACGCGACGTCGGCGACCCCTTGAACCCACCTGCCTTCGAGCCAGACAAGTCCGCCGGGCAGCTTCGACTCCTTGAAAAGACAAGATTCCGGGACGGGAGATCGAAGTCGATGGGAGGATCGGTGAGCAGCGCAGGAATACGAAGAGCAAGCGACCGCCCGGGCAAATCGCGGACCGAAGGCGGCGCATGCGCGGGGTCGTCGGAGATGGAAGGGACCGCCACCACGCACAAGAGCGTGCGGATCAGGCATCGGCCGATCGTCGCGGCCGTGCCGGCACGCGCCTTGGTGGTGCGCCCTGCAAGGCGCTTGGCAGCACCGGGGCGGGGCTTGTTTTGAATGCACACGAAACCCCCCCATCTTGGTATGTAAAGATCAAAATGCGGCTTGGTGGCCGGTATGCCGACGCTAGTGCTGGCGGGCACGCGGCGCCCGAGGGGTGGCCGAATGAACGACGAACGATCGACGATCAATCACCGAATCGGCGACGGGCTCCCGATGGGTGCGCCAGACGCCGTCGGCGACGGCATCGCGGCCTTTGCCGGCTTCGAGTTCGATTCGCGGCGCGACGAACTGCGCAAGGATGGCGTCCCTATCTCGATGCGACCCAAGCCGCGCGCCTTGCTGCGCCATCTGCTCGACCATCCGGGCCGGCTGCTCGGAAAGGAAGAATTGATCAGGGCCCTGTGGGGGTCGGTGGTTGTCGGCGACGACTCGTTGGTTCAATGCGTGGGCGAGCTGCGTGCGGCGTTGGGAGATCGGGGCGTGTTGATCAAGACGCTGCCGCGCCGCGGCTACATGCTCGACACGACGGTCGAAAGACTGGCCACCCGACCTCAGGAATTGCCACAAGCCGAGCCGGCGATGGATGGACCGAAACGCACACGTCGGATTCCGGACCGGCGCTGGTGGCTGGTACCGTTCATGTGCGCGTTGCTTTTGGGCGTCGCTGGTGCCGTCTGGAAGATCCGCCAGCCCACGCCGTTCCGCATCGACGACGAGCTGACTGCGCGTCATGCCGTTGCGGTGTTGCCGCTGGCCGATGCCGACGCGCCTGGCGGCACTTCCGTGCTCGGGAATGCCCTGGCTGACGATATCAGCGCGCAGATCTCGCTGCGACATGGAACGCGTGTGATCGGCCCGGCGTCGACCGCGCGCTACAACGCGGCAGCGCCCGACATTGCGCACATCGGGCGCGAACTGGGCGTGCGCTACGTCATTGGCGGTCGCGTGACGCGCGACGGCGGCGCCATCCTCATCGATTCGACCTTGACCTCGGTCGAGACCGGCGAGGTGATCCGATTGAACCGTTCTACCTTCCCGACGGCTGCCGATGCCCAACATTCCAACCTGGACCAGCGGGTTGCCAGTGCCTTTCGCATGCAGTTTTTCGAAATCGACAAGGTGCGTGCCAGTCGGCCCGGTCACGTGGTCGATGCCGCCGATCTGACCAGTTTGGGTTGGCGCGACCTGAATCGCTTCGCGACGCGCGACGACGTGTTGCGGGCTCGCAGCCGCTTCGAGGCGGCGCTGAAAGTCGATCCCGATTCGGTGGTCGCCCTGCAAGGGGTGGGTTCCAGCTACCAGATCGAGATCGTCAGCTGCTTCAGCCGCGCCCCGCAGAGCCTGGTCGAACCTGGCAAGAAGGCGCTCAAGAGGGCGATGGAACTGCGTCCTGATGTGCCAGAAAACCTCCTGCCCTGGGGTAGCCTGCTCGGCCTGAGTGGACAGCCGGCCGAGGCGATGGCGATGTACAAAAAGGCATTGGAGATCAGTCCGAACTACGCCTTCGCCCACCTCTTCGTTGCGCGCCAGCTGATCTGGGAGGGCCGCTTTGCCGAAGCCCAGCAGGAAATCGACAAGGCCCGCGGGCTCAGTCCGGCGGACGCGCGCCTCTTGTATGCCGTCTATTCGCTGTCGGCGACCGCGAATTTCGTGCAAGGCAGGGACGACGAAGCCTACAGGTGGGCAATGAGGTGGGTTGCCGAATATCCGAATAGCGGGCAACCCTATGCGATGCTCGCCGCCATCGATGCGCTGCGCGGACATGACGCCGAGGCTGCCGCCCACATGGCCAAGCATCGCGAACTACTGCCAAACGACTCGATTGCCTATGTCGTGTTCCTCAGTCCCTCGACCGACCCTGTCTTCCTCGCGCAGCGCGCGCGGCTGATCGAGGGCCTCCGCAAGGCGGGATTGCCTGATTGATAAGTCCAGACTGTCGTAGGGAACTGAAAGACGCTGCCGTCGAACACCTTGATGGGCAGGCAGTGCCCCAAACCCTAGATCGGGGCACGCAACAGCTTCGCCGCTTCCACAAGATCCGGGGTGTCGAAGCCCTCGGTGAACCAGTCGTGAACTTTCGCGAGCATGCGCCGCGCCTGCGCTTGCTTGCCCTGCTGCCGCCACAACTTCGCCAGGCTCATGGCCGCCCGCAGTTCCAGCGTTTTCGTCCCTTGCCGACGGCTGATGGCGAGCGCCTGGCTGAAAGACGCTTCGGCGGCCGTCGTATCGGGCGGCGAAAGCGCCAGCAGGCACATGCCCTCGAGGCGATGACGTTCGGCCGCGAACTGGCAACTCCCCGTGCTTTGCTCATTGGCCTGCGCCTGCGCAAGCAAGCCGAGCGCATCGTCGTACTGCGCCAGGTGCATATGGACCTGGGCCAAGTCGGACAAACGCTGCGCCGAGTACGAAGGCGCCGCCGCGCTCAAGCGGGCCACGAGCGATTGGAGTTCGGAGAGGTCCTGCCGGCCTTCAAGCAGGATCTGGGCCCTGCCGTGCAACGCTTCGCCCGTCGCCATCCAGTGCGACATGCCATGTTGCCGCGTGAGGGCGATGGTCTCGGCAGACAAGCTCAGGGTCTCCGCGTGCTTGTTCAACCAGCGATGCAGCATGGTCGCGAAGAGCAGCGCCATCGCCAGGGTCTTCGGATGTTCCATCGCGCGTGCCCGCTCGAGCATCCGCTCGCACACCTCGAGCGCCTGATCCGCGAAACCGAGGAACAAGAGCGCCCACGACAAATGCCCGGCAAACGAGACGGACAGGTCCTCGCCGAACAGTTCCAGCATGAGGTGGTGCTGGTCCGGACAATGAAGTGCAATGGCCTTCGCGGCGTGCGTGCTCGAGGCTTCGAACTCACCCAGCCAGAAAGAGGCAACGGCGGCCACATAGTGCGCCGCCTGCTTTCCGATCGGGTCATCGCGCGCCAGGTCCAGCAACCGCAAGGCGGCTTGCGGCACGCCGCGGGGACCGACGGTCGCCACGGTGTTTCTCAAGCGCGTCCATTCCGCCAGAAACAGTTCCGGACTGTCCGCCACCAGCTCGCGCAAGGCAGACACTCGCGCGGTGACCCGGGTGGCATCCTCGGACCCGTAGCCACGCGTCGCGTGCAGCGCAGGGCAGAGGCCGACCAGGATCGAGAATTCGGTCTGATCCCTTTCCGGTGACGCGGGCAGCGTCATCAGCAATCGCAGCCCGCGATTGAAATGTGCGATCGCTTCCTGGTTGGCCGAGCCGGAGATCGCTCGTCGCCCTGCCTTGATCCAGTAGTCGATGGATTGCCGGATTTCTCCGGCGGAGGACAGGTGCTGCGCCAGGAGTTCCGGCCGGGCCGCGACGCTGTCGGGGAAACTGTCTTGCAGCACCTGCGCGATCCGCCGATGCGTCGCCTGCCGATCGGCCCGGGTCTGCGATTGATAGGCCGCTTCCTGGATCAACGCGTGCCTGAACTGGCAGGTCGCTTCGTCGACCTGCACGATCAGGCCGGCATCCTTCAACTGACGCAGKGATCTCGCCAGCACATCCGGACCCCACGGGGAGGCCTTGCCCAGCAGATCGACACCGAACTCGCGCCCGATCGTGGCGGCAATCTGCGCGGTGTACCTCGCGTCGCCCAATTGGTCCATGCGGGTCGCCAGCAGATCGTGCAAGGTGCCCGGGATGCTGGCCCAATCGACGCTGGTGGCCGTCTTCGCCAGCTCCTCCGCAAAGAGTGGCACGCCATCGGCGCGTTTCACGATGCGGCGCACAGTCGCTKCCGGAAGCTTGCCGCTGACCGAGCTGATCAGTTGCTCCATCTCGTGCTCGGCGAGGGGCGGGAGCGACAGCACGGAGGCCGCATGGGGCGCAACGAATCCGGGCCGTGCGGTGAAGATCGCGAGCAGGGCCCGCACTCCCTTTTGCTCGAAGAGTGCCGTCAGGAAATCCTGCGTGGAAGGGTCCGCCCAATGCAGGTCTTCCGCGATGAGCAAGATCGGCAGCCGAGCCGTCGGCCCCTTCAACATCGTGCGCAGGAGCTTGATCGTGAGTTCTTTCTGCTTTTGCAGCGAGAGACCCGTCGCCGGGTAGTCGGCGGGTTGCGGCAGCGAGTACAGCGAGGCCAGCAAGGGGACGGCTTCCCGAGCCAATGCGGGGTAGTTCCTTGCGACGTGGCGCGCCAGCTTGGCGGACTTCAGCTCCGGCGTGTCGCCGGGGGCAAAACCCAGGTTGGCCTCGAGCAGCACCAGCAGCGGATGAAACGGCGACCGGCTGTATTCCGGGAAGCAGCGCAGCTCGCGCACGGCGTGCGGCTGGCCCGCCAGCCGCTGCTTGAAGGCATGCACCAGGCGGGACTTGCCGGTGGCCGGCTCGCCCTGCAGCAGCACCGCGTGGCTCGCGCCCTGCGTGGCCTCGTCCCACCATCCCGCGAGCTGAGCGAGTTCGGCCTGCCGTCCGACCAGCGGCGTCAGCTGCGTGGCGGCATCCAGCCGTGTGCGGGCGCCACTTTCCTTGTCGACCCTGAACACAGTCACGGGCCGCGACGCGTCCGGCAGGGATCGGGCGCCCACGCTCGTGCAATCGAAATAGCCGGCCACGATGCTGTGCGTCTCCTGGCTGATCGCTGTCTCGTTGTACCCGACGCAACGGCGCAGCTGGATCGCGACCCCGGAGGTCTTGCCGACGATGTCCGGCAGGGAGGGGTCGCTGCCTGTAGTGATCAGCCCGGTATGCACGCCCGAGCGGATCTCGATGCCGCGAGCGGCTTCCCGCGTGACGGCCAAGGCGGCTCGCACGGCCCGCACGGCACTGTCCTCACGGGATTGCGGGTAGCCGAAATAGGCCAGCAATCCGCCGCCGTGCATCGGCACCAGATGCCCTGAAAGCTGCCGGATGATCTCGACACAGTGGTCCCGGGGTGCGAGCAGGAGTTCCATCGCGTCATCGGGGTCGTCGATGCCGGAGGGCGCCAGCTCGCAGAACAGCACGGTGACCTGTCGTCGCTCCGCGTTCGCCTGCGGGACGACAGGCGACGGCGCGGTCGGGATCCCTGGCGCGTCGCGCACGACTTCGGCATTGCGGATGCGCTCGGCCAGTTGCCGCGTCTCTTCGCCGGGGCTGGCGCCCAGCTCCTTCTTCAGCAGGCGGCAGCAGGCGTCGAACTGCGCCAGGGCTGCGCCGTTCTGGCCGTTCAAGGCGTACAGGCGCATCACCCTGCGGTGTGCGGCCTCGTCCCATGGCTCGAGGTCCGCATGGCGCAAGGCGAATTGCAGGGCCTTGCCATGGTCTGCGCCGGCCTCGTGGAAGTTTGCCAACTGCTCCAGCATGGCGAGCACCCGGCGGTGCAGGGCTTCACGCTGGACGAGCAGCCAGTCTTCGAAATCAGGGCAGTCCGGCAAGTAGAAGCCGGCCATGAATTCAC
The DNA here is from genome assembly GCF_056405335.1 of Variovorax sp. P1_H12_2. Taxonomy (NCBI): domain Bacteria; kingdom Pseudomonadati; phylum Pseudomonadota; class Betaproteobacteria; order Burkholderiales; family Comamonadaceae; genus Variovorax; species Variovorax sp. P1_H12_2. Next base: position 1,345 of record NZ_JBFUCI010000277.1, on the reverse strand, counting down.
CGCGATAGAGGTCGACGACGCGCTCGTCCGGCGAAAGCTGCGCCCGTCCGCTGAACGCAAGCGCGTCGACGTAGGCCTCCGGAACAAATCGGATGGCGCTCTTGCTGGCCGAGAACAAGTGTTTGCCTGTGGGCAACTCCAGCACGCGGCGCAAGTCCGACAAGGTCCGGCGCAGATTGCCGCGCGCCGTGACGGGGTCGTTGCCGCCCCAGAACATCTCGGCCAGAACCTCCCGCTTATGGTCCTGCTGCTGCTCCATCGCCAGGTAGGCGAGCAGCGCACGCATCTTGTCGTACGAAATCCCGGCAACAGGACGTCCGTCCAAGACGCACCTGAATCCGCCCAGCAACCCGAGTTGGAGGCCGTGATCGGGGGGTGGTTCGGGCGGGTTCAAGGTCGGCCGTGACTATATATCGGGGGGGCCAAACGTGCGAACGATTGGCGAACGGTGGCTCGGTACCGTCAAGGCATGCGCATCAAGACAATCGAGTCCGGTCGCGATCGGCATGTTCTTCGGTCAAAAGCTGCGCGGCCGCCCTGGGAGAAACGTCATGAAGTCAATCCGCGGAACTCACGCAGCGATGTGTGTCTGCATTGCGTTCGTCGCATCCGGGTGTCACGAGCTTGGCAGCCCATCGGTGGTGCTGCCGGCCAAAGCGGTGGGCCACCAGCTTGCGCAAGGGGAGCCCGGTGCCTACATCGGTGACGTCTTCTCGGAGGTCCAGAAGGCGCTCGCGGCCCTCCCCCGGAACGAGCCGGACCTCATGCCGTATGGAGAATGAGGCATGAACCGGCTGGGGGCCGCCCTGTTGCTGGCCGGCCTGATGGCCGTCGGCCCAGCCCGCGCCGATGGCGAGTGCCACTCGCTCAAGCAGGTCGTCAAGCAAAGCTCGGAAGCTGGCTATGCCCGCTTTCTGTATGCGAACGAGATCGCCAACGACGACAGCGCCTTCAAGGGGATCGCCACGCGCAGCGCAGGCGCGTCGCGCGTCCGCAAGGAGCTCGAACGGATGGTCGAGGTGTCGCTCGACGCCGGGACCTTCGCCGGGCAGGAAGTGGCCAGAGGCGCCATCCAATCCGGCGCGGAGGATCAGTACATCGCCCAGTCCCGGCTACGGCTGCATGCGGGCCTGACGCGCTACCGCGCGAACGCGGCCTGGCTCGTGCTGATGGTCAACCCATCGACCAGGAAGGGCATCGTGCTGGTGCGCCAATACGAATTTCCGCGTCACGGGCTCGCCGGGCTCATGAATGGCGCCGACCAGGTGTGCCTGCGAGTTCGGCTCGAGCAAGTGGCTCGATGGTCGGCCGAGCAGCCCGCGACGGCGGAGGCGCTGCTCGGCGG
>NZ_JBFUCI010000276.1:0-8673 GCF_056405335.1 Variovorax sp. P1_H12_2 | reverse complement strand
GCAGCATGCCGAGATAGACGAAGCGGTAGAACCAGACCGGGTCGATGCGGCGCGCGATGCGAATGCCCACCCACACGCCCAGTGGCGCGATCGGCAGCAACACCAGCGAGGTCGCCATGTTGCGCCAGTCCAGCAGCCCGAGCCAGGCATAGGGCACCCACTTGCTCAGGTTCACGACGAAGAAAAAGTAGGCCATGGTCGCCGTATAGGCCACGGGCCCGAGCCGCAGCGGAATCACGTAGGCGCTGACCGGCGGCCCGCCCGCATGGGCGATGAAGCTGGTGAACCCGCTGAGGGTGGTCAGCACGGCACCGCCCGCCCTGGAGGGCGGCGGATCGCCCGGACGCGGCGGGAACAGCAGGCGCTGGGCGAGAAAGAGCAGCGTGAAGACGCCGACGATGCCAGCCACCTTGTCCGCCGGCAGCGCCTTGAAAAGAAGGGCGCCGATCACCGTGCCCGCCAGGCCATACGGAATCAGGAAGCGCAGCAGCCGGCGATCGAAGTCGCGGCGGAAGGCGGCGAGGCCCAGCAGGTCCATCAGCAGCAGCACCGGCATCAGGATGGCAGCCGCCTGCGGCACGCTCACCACCAGGGCCATGAAGGGGACCGCGAGGGAGCCGAAGCCGGCGCCGAAGCCGCTCTTGCTGACGCCGAGCAGCAGCACGGCTGGAACGGCGACCGCATAGAAATGCAGGTCGGTGATGATCGGGAGATTCAAGGCGGGGGAACTGGGGGTGCGTGAGCGCTACATTGTCCACGCCGCATCCCAACGTCCGCCATGATCATCCTCGACGCCGACCAGACCCGTGCCCAGCTGAATTTCGAGCGCCTCGTCCCGGCCCTGCGCGCGGCCTTCGCGAGCGAGGCGACGGTGCCGCCGCGCCACGTCCATGCGGTGGCGGCCGGCGCCGACCGCGGCACCGTGCTGATCATGCCGGCGTGGAGCGAGGCCGGCTTCCTCGGCATCAAGACCATCAACATCTTTCCGGGCAACAGCGCGCGCGGCCTGCMCGGGCTGCATGCGACCTATGTGCTCTACGACGCCCACACGGGCGTGCCGCTGGCGCAGCTGGACGGCAACGAGATCACGGCCCACCGGACCGCCGCCGCTTCGACGCTGGGCGCATGCTTCCTCGCCCGCGAAGAAGCGTCGACGCTGCTGGTGCTCGGCACCGGGCGCGTGGCACGCCTGCTGCCGGCGGCTCATGCGAGCGTGCGGCCGATCCGCGAGATCCGCTGCTGGAACCATCGCCCCGAAGGCGCGCAGGCGCTGGCCGCCGAATGGCGGCAACAGGGCTGGAACGCGCAGGCGGTCGGCGATCTCGCGGCGGCGGTCGCGGCCGCCGACATCGTCTGTTGCGCCACGCTCGCGACCGCGCCGCTGGTGCGCGGCGAATGGCTGGCGCCGGGCTCCCATCTGGACCTGATCGGCAGCTTCACGCCGGCGATGAAAGAAGCAGATGCAGCCTGCTTCGCCGGCGCCCGCGTGTACGTCGACACCGACGAGGCGCCGACCAAGGCCGGCGACCTGCTCGACGCCATCGCCGCGGGTGCGGTGTCGCTGGAGACGATCCAGGGGACACTGGCACAGCTCTGCCAGGGCGAACGGCAAGGCCGCCGCTCCCCTGGCGAGCGCACGGTCTTCAAGGCCGTCGGCAGCGCGCTCGAGGACCTGGCGGCCGCGACCCTCGTCTGGCGTGCCTGCGCCGGCTAGTCGAGGCTGGCGCCCGACTCCTTCACGACCTTGCCCCACTTCACCGTCTCGCTCTCGATGAAGGCCGCAAACTGCTCCGGCTTCTCGCCATGGGGCTCGGCGCCCTGCTCGGCCAGCTTCTTCTTCACTTCCGGGTCGGCCAGGGCCTTGAGGATGGATGCATTGAGCTTGGCGACCACCGGTGCCGGTGTGCCGGCCGGCGCCAGCAAGCCGAACCACGAGGTGGCCTCGTAGCCCGGCACGCCGGCCTCGGCGATGGTCGGCACGTCGGGCAGCGCCGGCGAGCGCTTGGCCGTGGTCACCGCGAGGGCTCGGAGCTTGCCGCCCTTCACGTGCGGAATGGCGGAAGGCATGTTGTCGAACATCACCGAGATCTGCCCGCCCAGCAGATCCGACACCGCAGGCGCGCTGCCGCGGTACGGCACGTGCTGCATGTCGACGCCGGCCATCTGCTTGAAGAGCTCGCCCGACAGGTGGATGGAGCTGCCATTGCCCGATGAGCCGAAGTTGATCTTGCCCGGGTTGGCCTTGGCGAAGGCGATCATTTCCTTCACGCTCTTGAACGGCTGCGACGGATTGGCCACCAGCAGGTTCGGCACCATGGCCACGCGCGAAAGCGGCGCGAAGTCCTTGATCGGATCGAAGGGCATCTTCCGGTAGAGGCTCTGGTTGATGGCGTGCGTGCCGACGGTGCCCATGAACAGCGTGTAGCCATCGGCCGGGGCCCGCGCCGCGGCCTGGCCGCCAATGTTGCCGCCGGCACCGGCGCGGTTGTCCACCACCACCGTCTGGCCGAGGTCGCGCCCCATGTACTGGCCGATCACGCGAGCCAGGATGTCGGTGGTGCCGCCGGCCGAGAAGGGCACGATGATCGTGATGGGCTTGGCGGGAAACTGGGCCTGCGCCGAAGCGGCGAAGGGCGCCAGCGACACGGCTGCGGCTGCAGCGGCGAGGACGAAGGTGCGGCGCTTCGGCGCGGCGTGGGAAGGGAAACGTGACATGGAAAGCCTGGGAGAAAGTTGAATCGAAAAGGACGGCATTCGGATCAGACCGGTGCGACGCCCAGCGTGGTGCCGCCGCAGACGTAGAGCACCTGGCCGGTGACGAATCCGTTGTCGGGCGAAAGGAAGAACATCGCGGCTCGGGCCACGTCGTCCGCCGTACCCAGGCGCTTCACCACGATGCTGTCGATRATGCGCCGGGTCTGCGGCGCCCCTTCGGGGTTGCTCTGGCGAAAAAGTTCCGTCGCGATCGGGCCCGGCGCGACCGCATTGACGGTGATGCCGTCGCCGCCGAGTTCCATCGCCAGCGTCCGCGTGAGGCCGATCAGTCCGGCCTTGGTGGCCGAGTACACGATGCGCTCGGGCTTGCCCAGCGCCGCACGGGACGACACGTTCACGATCCGGCCTCGGCCCGATGCGCGCAGCGCCGGCAGCGCCGCCTGGATCAGGATCATGCTGGCCTTGAAATGCAGGCCGACGACGTAGTCGAGGTCGGCCATGGTCGCGCTGTCGATCGTGCCGGGGCGCGTGGCGCCGGCGTTGTTGACCAGCGCCGTGACGGCGTAGGTCGACGTGATCCTCTGCGCGATCGCCTGCGTATCCCCTTCCTGCGTCAGATCGGCCTGGAAGGAGACGAGATTCTCGTGGCTCCAGTCAGGCTTCTTGTGGTCGAGATTGACGACGGTGCGTCCTTGCGCGAGCAATGCTTCGCAGGTGGCCCGGCCAATGCCGGAGCTGCCGCCCGTGACCAGGGCGACTTCTTGTTGACTCATCTTGCTTTCCAGATTTCAAGGCGGGCCGCAGGGGCGCGGCCCGCGGGGGAACGCGCTCAGACGCGTTCGAGGATCAGCGCGATGCCCTGGCCGACGCCGATGCACATCGTGCACAGCGCATAGCGCCCGCCGCCCTTGTGCAGCTGGTTCACCGCGGTGGTGGCCAGTCGCGCCCCGCTGGCACCCAGCGGATGGCCGAGCGCGATSGCGCCGCCRTTGMKGTTGACGCGCGCATCGTCGTCCTTCAGGCCCAGCAGGCGCAGCACGGCCAGGCCCTGGGCGGCGAAGGCCTCGTTGAGTTCGATCACGTCGATCTGGTCGAGCTTCAGGCCGGTGAGCTTCAGCACCTTCTCGGTCGCCGGCGCCGGACCGATGCCCATGACGCGCGGCGGCACGCCCGCCACCGCCATGCCGACCACGCGCGCGCGCGGCGTCAGGCCGTGCTTGGCCGCGCTGGCCTCGTCGGCCAGCAGCAGGGCGACCGCGCCGTCGTTGACGCCGCTGGCATTGCCGGCGGTGACGGTGCCGTCGGGGCGCACCACGCCCTTGAGCTTGGCCAGCGCCTCGAGGCTGGTGTCGCGCGGATGCTCGTCCTTGTCGACGATGATCGGGTCGCCCTTCTTCTGCGCCACGCTCACCGGCACGATCTCGGCATCGAAGAAGCCGGACTTCTGCGCCGCCACGGCGCGCTGCTGCGAAGCGAGCGCCATGCGGTCCTGCGCCTCGCGCTCGATCTTGTAGTCGGTGGCGACGTTCTCGGCGGTCTCGGGCATCGAGTCGACGCCGTACTGCGCCTTCATGAGCTTGTTGACGAAACGCCAGCCGATGGTGGTGTCGTAGACCGCGTTGTTGCGGCTGAAGGCGCTCTCGGCCTTGGGCATCACGAAGGGCGCGCGGCTCATGCTCTCGACGCCGCCCGCGATCATCAGGCCGGACTCGCCGGCCTTGATGGCGCGCGCCGCCGTGCCGAGCGCATCGAGCCCCGAGCCGCACAGGCGGTTGATGGTTCCGCCGCCGACTTCGAGCGGCAGGCCGGCGAGCAGCGCGGCCATGCGCGCGACGTTGCGGTTGTCCTCGCCGGCCTGGTTGGCGCAGCCGTAGAGCACGTCACTGACCGCCTGCCAGTCGACGTTCTTGTTGCGTGCCATCAGCGCCCGCAGCGGCACCGCGCCGAGGTCGTCGGTGCGCACACTGGACAACGAACCGCCGTAGCGGCCGAAGGGCGTGCGCACGGCGTCGCAGATGAAGGCTTGATTGCTCATGGTGAAGTCTCCTGTGGTTCAGATGGCGATCGGCAGGCCGACCAGTTGTTCCAGTTCCGCGTGGCCGAGGCCCTCGACCTTGTCGATCAGCTTCAGGCCCGAGGGCGTGCATTCGAGGGTAGCAAGGTCGGAATACACCCGCTTCACGCAACCGAGGCCGGTCAGCGGATAGCTGCATTGCGCGACGATCTTGCTCTCGCCCTTCTTGGTCAGGAGATCCATCATGACCCAGGTCTGCCTGGCGCCGATGGCCAGATCCATGGCGCCGCCGACCGCGGGGATGGCGCCTTCCTCGCCGGTGCTCCAGTTCGCGAGGTCGCCGGTGGCCGAGACCTGGAAGGCGCCGAGGACGCAGATGTCGAGGTGGCCGCCGCGCATCATCGCGAAGCTGTCGGCGTGGTGGAAGAAGGCACCGCCCGGCAGCAGCGTCACGGGCTGCTTGCCGGCGTTGATCAGGTCGTAGTCCTCCGCGCCCGCCGCGGGTGCGGGACCCATGCCGAGGATGCCGTTCTCGCTGTGCAGGATGACCTCGCGGCCGGCCGGCAGGTGGTTCGCGACCAGCGTCGGCTGGCCGATGCCGAGGTTGACGACGGCGCCGTCGAAGATGTCCTGCGCCACGCGCGCGGCGAGTTGGTCCTTGGTGCGGCGTTGGTAGCTTGCGGTGGGGATGCTCATGGTCATGCTGCCTTCTTGAAACCGCCGGCCTGCGTGGCGACGCGCTCGACCTTGACGACATGGTGGACGAACACGCCGGGCGTCACGACCGCCTCGGGGTCGAGCGCGCCGAGTTCGACGACCTCGTGCACGGTCGCGATGGTCTTCTTCGACGCCATGGCCATCACCGGCCCGAAGTTGCGCGCCGCCTTGCGGTAGACCAGGTTGCCCCAGCGGTCGCCCTGCTCGGCCTTGATCAGCGCCACGTCGCCGTAGATCGGGTACTCCAGCACGTAGGGCTTGCCGTCGATCTCGCGCGTCTCGCGGCCTTCGGCCAACTGCGTGCCGTAGCCCGTCGGGCAGAAGAAGGCGCCGATGCCTGCACCCGCGGCGCGGATGCGCTCGGCCAGATTGCCCTGCGGCACCAGTTCGAGTTCGAGTTGGCCGCAGCGGTAGAGGCCGTCGAACACCTGGCTGTCGGCCTGGCGCGGAAAGCTGCAGATGATCTTGCGCACGCGGCCGGCCTTGAGCAGCGCGGCCAGGCCGGTCTCGCCGTTGCCCGCGTTGTTGTTGACCACGGTGAGGTCACGGGCGCCCTGCTCGATCAGGCCGTCGATCAGTTCGATGGGAATGCCGGCAGTGCCGAAGCCGCCGATCAGCACCGTGGCGCCGTCCTTGATGCCGGCCATGGCATCGGCGACCGAGCGTGCGATCTTGTTGATCATGGAATCTGTCTCCTGGAAGGGGAAGAAGCCGAACGCCTTGCCTCGCGATTTGTCGGCGGGTGCGCGGAATTTGTTCGCATGTCGAACAGTTGTTCGTATAATGAATTCTAAGGACGATACCACGCCATGGCAACCCAGCAGACACAACCCGTTGCACCCGCGCCCGGCGACAGCTACGTGCAGTCCTTCGCGCGCGGGCTGCAGGTGATCCGCTCGTTCAGCGCCGGCGCGCCGCGCCAGACGCTCAGCGAGGTGGCGGCCGCCAGCGGTCTCACGCGCGCCGGCGCGCGCCGCATCCTGCTCACGCTGCAGACGCTGGGTTATGTGACGAGCGACGGCAAGCATTTCGGCCTGACGCCGCGCATCCTCGACCTGGGCTTCGCCTACCTGTCGTCGATGCCGATCTGGAACCGGGCCGAGCCGGTCATGGAGGCCTTGGTGCGGCAGGTGCAGGAGTCGTGCTCCGCCGCGGTACTCGACGCCACCGACATCGTCTACGTGATGCGGGTGCCGACCCACAAGATCATGCGCATCAACCTGGGCGTCGGTTCGCGCCTGCCGGCCTATTGCACCTCGATGGGGCGGCTGCTGCTGGCCGACCTCGACGAAGAAGAACGCCATGCGCGGCTCGCGGCCTCGACCCGCGAGGCCTTCACCAAGCACACGCTGACCGACATCGACGCCTTGCTCGCCAAGGTGGCGCAGGCGCGGCGGCAAGGCTGGTGCCTGGTCAACCAGGAACTGGAAGAAGGGCTGGTCTCGATCGCCGCGCCGATCGTCGATCGTGCGGGCCGCACCGTGGCCGCGCTCAACATCAGCGGCCAGGCCAACCGCACCAGCGCCAAGGTGATGCAGGACACGATGCTGCCGGCACTGCTGGCCTCGGCGCGGGAGATCTCGCGCCTGCTGTAGGCCCTAGCCGCCCTTGCTCTCTGCCTGCCGCTGCAACTGCGCGCGCACGTAGTCCACATGCTGGCGCAGCGTGTAGACCCGGTCCGTGAAATCGAGCGGGAACTTGGTCCGGACGACCTCGTCCTCGATCCGGTCGAGCTTCGCCCGGGCCTCCAGCCGCTCCTGGTCATCGAGCTTGCGCGAGGCCAGGTCCTGCTCGAGGAACTTCAGTTCGCCGTAGCGGCGGTACAGCACGCTCTGGCGGCGCCAGGCGATGAGTTCGGGCAGCACGCGGACCAACGGCAGCAGGATCGCCGCCAGCGGCACCAGCAGCAGCAGCAGGCGCTGCACATAGTTCGCGGCCCAGAAGGGCAGGTAGCTCTGCAGGAACGGCCGGCCATTCTTGAAGTAGCGCTCGGCTTCGGACGCGAGCGGGAAATCGGTGCCGATGGGACTCGGGAAATCGCCGGGCCGGTCGATGAKGCTGGGCTGCCGGTGCACCTGCCGCGCCGCCTCGAGCAGCAGGTAGGCCAGCGCCGGATGCAGTTCGTCGCGCACCACCAGGTTGGCGGTGGTGGCAAGCAGGTGGATGTCCTGGGGCGGCAGGTCGCGCCTCGGATCGACCGAGCCGCGCTTGAGGGTCACGGGCTGGAAGTACGGAAAGCGCCGCGCCAGGCCATCCACATGGTCTAGCGAAGCCAGCCGCACGCGGTCGTCCGCGAGCAGCTTCTGCACCGCCGGGGCCTGCGCCGCGGCGATGATGATCGCGGCATCGACCTGGCGGCCGGCGAGCAGGTCCGCCGCCGCCATGCCGCCTTCGCTCACGAAGGTCGTGCCCTGCGGGCCGTTGGGGACCACGCCGTAAGCCGCCAGCAGTTCGGTCGCGACCTTGTGGTTGCCGCTGCCCGGGACACCGATGGCGATGCGCCTGCCGGCCAGGGGTCCCAGCCCCTTTGTCAGGTCGAGGGTGTGGGTGAAGATCCAGACCGGTTCGAAGGCGACGGTGGCCAGCGAGCGCAACGGCGTCGACTCGGGCGGGGCGTCGGGATCCTGCGCCAGCAGGCCGATGCCGCCCTGCACGAAGCCGACGGACACCGTGCCGTCGTTGAGCCGCTGCAGATTCTCGACGCCGCCGCTCGACGTGCGCAGGTCGAGCCGTATGCCGTTGGCGCGCAGGATCTCCTGATAGCGCTCGCCGAAGTGGTGGTAGGCGCCGTCGGCCGGGCCGGTGCTCATCACGAGCGATCGCGGCGGCGCCGGGCTGACGTAGCGCACGACCGCCCAGCCCAGGGCGGTGAGGACGGCGACCCCCAGGATCCAGTACAGCAAGCGGCGGCGGGAGGGCAGGACGAACGGTGCGGGTGACTTCATGCCGGGTGCCGGAGGCTGGGTTGGGGAGCCTGATTCTGGCCGCATTCCGGCCGGCCGCGCCGACCCTCAGGCCGGCGGCTTGATCGCGCTGTACTCGGAGAAGATGCCGAGTTCGGTGTGYCGCTTCACCCCTTCGAAGCCGGCGGCACGCAGCGCCGCCAGCACCGACTCCGGCGCGATGCAGGCTTCGATCGTGTCCCAGTAGTAGCGCCAGAGTTCGGCCGTGTCATGGCCCYGTGCCACCACGCGGGCGATCAACGGCACCACGCCGCGCATGTAGGC
>NZ_JBFUCI010000275.1:0-8678 GCF_056405335.1 Variovorax sp. P1_H12_2 | reverse complement strand
GCCCGCTCTCGCAGCCCAGCCGCGCGGTCCAGGCCAGCAGGCCGGCGCCGATGCAGGAGCCCAGCGCGATCGCGAGCACGGCGTCGCGGGTGCCGACCGCCGGAACCAGGTAGGCGCCGATCTGCATCACCAGCAGACCCACGCCGAGGCTGAACCACAGCGCCATGTGGTCGTGCCACTGGAAGACGCGGCCGGATTCGCGCAGCGGCGTCAGTGCCTCGTTGGCCCCGGGCGGCGCAGTCGGGTCGTTCGTTCTTGCCATCCATTTGCTCCCATGCAAATTGTTTGGCAGGTGGGCGAGGCCGGCAGCAGAACCGCCGCGCGAGAAACGTGGCGGCCGCCGGACCAGCTTCCCTGCGCGAGGATTACCTCAAGTCACCAAAATCACTCAGTGGCACAACAGGTTCAAAGGGTGTGATCTCAGCCGGCCCGAGTGATCGGGCCAGCACCCCCAGCGAATGCGCGCATTGTAGTTCCGGACAAAAAAAGCCCGCGTCTGCGCGGGCTCTGAAGGGGACGCGTTTTGAATGCAGTTCACGCAGCAGTGGCAATCAGGCCTTCCGAACTCCGCACCGTCAGACGGATCCGTGTGGCGCCGTACGAAAAAGAACCCGCCGGGCGTGCGCGGGGCGGGTTCTCAACAACGTGTCGCAGGCCCAAAGCGGCTAGGAGCCGTAGTACTTGTCGACGTTCGCCCGGTAGATCTCGTCGTAGTCAGGCACAACATCTGTCGAATAGCGCGGCGCGCCTTCCAGCTGGGCCTTGTCAAGCGGAACCACGTAGCCATCCTTCGATGTGTCGTACTTGAGGATGCTCCATGGAATGGGATAGCGATCCGCTCCCATTCCCAGGAAACCGCCGAACTCCAAGACGGCATAACGCACTTGACCTGATACCTTGTCGATCATGAGGTCGTCGATCGTGCCGAGCTTGTCGCCCGTGACGTTGTAGACCTTCGTGTTTTCCACGCGGTCGGAAGAAATGACATCAGAAGCCATGAGTTTCTCCATGCCGGGATGGCTGGGGCTACCGGCGGGTGTGCAAAGCCCAGCAATCGATGTATCGCCTCAACGCAGGGCGGCCCGCATAGGTTTTCGATTTGTCTTGATGTAGGCGTTCCCCCATCAGACTGCGTCTTGAATGGCGCCGGTCGGCAGCCGCTTCGCCGGGATAGAGCGGCGCGCACCTCGCCCGAGCGCCGCGCAGGCAACGGCAGTGGCCTCGCGCCCGCTTTTTTCTCGACAGCGCGCTGCGCTCTTGTCCGACAGATCTTTGCAACGGTCAGGCGTAGTTTCACGCCTTCGACCTCATCAGGATGGAGGATCGCCATGAAATCCGAGCAGGCAGAGATGGGCGAGAACGCCAGTGACATTGCATTTCGCTGGGGTGTGGTTGCCGTGATCCTGGTGGCGGTCGGAACACTGGTGTACAACTTCTTCGCTGACGAAGAGCCCGTTGATCTGGGCACCGCCACCACGCAGGTCGCGCCGCAGCACCTGCGTATCGGGGCGGCGAGCAATTAGAACCAGAACCGGGGGATGCGAGCGCTGGCGGCAGCCGCAGGTCAGTGCGCGACGCCGAGCAGCGTGTGCAGGCGCGTGCTGGTGGTGGTGTATTGCAGCGGAATCGCCTTGTCGGGAAAGACGATCGCGGTGGCGCCCCAGGCCGCCAGCGTGGCCTCATGGAAGCCGCAGACGATGAGCTTCTTCTTGCCGGGGTAGGTGTTGATGTCGCCGACGGCGAAGACGCCGCGCTCGCGCGTCTCGAACTTCTCGGTGTCGACCGGCACCTGCTTGCGCTCGAGCGCCAGGCCCCATTCAGCGACCGGTCCGAGGCGTGGGGAGATGCCGAGGCAGCCGATCAAGGCGTCGAAGGGCAGCGCCACGGTCTGCGCGTCCGGCGTGGCGACCTGGAGCTGCGTGTCATCGAAGCCCACGGGCTGGCCGATCTGCAGGTGGATCGCGCCGGCTGCGATGCGCTCGCGCAGTGTTCGCAGCGTTTRCTCGTCGGCCTGGAAGACGTCGCGGCGGTGGAGCAGCGTGACCTTCTTCGCCAGGGGCGCGAGCGCGAGCGCGGTGTCGAGCGCGGCCTCGTCGCCGCCCTGGACGATCAGCGATTGCCCCGCGAAGCGATCGAGGGTGTCGGGATGGTAGAAGAGCCTGGTGCCTTCGAGTCGCTCGATGCCCTCGACGGCGATGCGCTTGGGCACGAAGGCGCCGACGCCCGCGGCGATGAAGACCGTCTTGGCCAGGAAGGAGCTGCCGCGCGACGTGGCCAGCAGCAGCCGGCCATCATGCTGGCGGGCGAGGGTCGCGATCTGCTCGCCGAAATGGAATTGCGGCTTGAACGGTGCGATCTGCTGCAGCAGCGATTCCGCCAGTGCGCGTCCGGTGGTCATCGGCGTGCCCGGGATGTCGTAGATCGGCTTGTCGCCGTAGAGCTCGACGCATTGGCCGCCGGCACGCGGCAGGGCATCGACGATGTGGCAGGAGATCTCGAGCAGGCCGAGCTGGAAGGCCTGAAACAGGCCGACCGGTCCGGCGCCGATGATCAGCGCGTCGGTTTCGACCGGAGGCATCAGGCCGGCGCCGAGCCGCCCCTAGGCGGCCTGCGGCACCCTCGGGGGGCAGCGATGACACGCAGTGCGAAGCGTGGGGGGCGCATGCTTCAGCGCACCAGCTCCGAGATCTTGCCGGTCTTGTCCTTCCACTCTTCCGCGTCGGGCAGCGCCGGCTTGCGCTTGGTGATGCTCTTCCAGCCGTCGGCCAGCGCCAGTTCGGCGTTGAGCTTGATGAAGGCCAGCTGGTCGGCCGGAAGGTCTTCCTCGGCGTAGATCGCGTTGACCGGGCACTCGGGGATGCAGACCGCGCAGTCGATGCATTCGTCGGGGTCGATCACCAGCATGTTCGGCCCTTCACGGAAGCAGTCGACCGGGCAGACGTCGACGCAATCGGTGTATTTGCAGCGGATGCAGGATTCGGAGACGACGTGGGTCATGGTCTTGGCAAGCGGGGGGAATGATCGGGGAAACCCCGAATTTTAGGCCTTTGTGGCGGTGGGCCGCACGAGCACTGCGGCGGAGGTCCGATGGGAAGCGGTGTCCACGAGGATCAGCGAGCCCAGAGTGCGCGATTGCGTGAATGGCAGCACGGCCAGCGGCTGCTGCAGTGCCAGTACCACGTCACCGATGGCATTGGCTTCGAGCCGCTCCGTGGGCTCGGCATCGAGGGTCGTGATGTTGAGCCGGTCGACGATGCGCGCCACCTTGGCCTTGACCCAGCGGTGGCCCTGCAGCGCCCAGTACACCCGGCCAGCGACCAGCGGCTCGTCGTCGAGCCAGGCGACGGTCGCGGTGATCTCGCGAACCGGCTCGAAGGCGTCGGGCGCCAGCAGCCAGTCGCCGCGCGAGACGTCGAGTTCCCGGTCCAGCACGATGCCGGCGCTGTGACCCGCATGCACGGCCTTCGGATCGCGCGTGTGGCTCAGTACCTGCGCCACGGTGGCGTGCTGGTTGCTCGGCAGCACGGTGACGCGCTGTCCGGGCTCGACATGGCCGCTGGCGACCCGGCCCCAGAACACGCGGCGCCCGCGCGAGGTGTCGGCCGAGGCGGAGAACTTCTCGACCCACTGCACCGGGAAGGCGAAGGGGACGGCCTCGTCCTGGGCGGTGACCGGCAATTGCTCGAGCAGTTCGAGCAAGCTGGGGCCTTCGTAGCCGGCCCAGGCGGGATGGCGCGAGGCCACGTTCCAGCCCTTGAGCGCCGAGATCGGCACCGTGGCGGCCACTTGCACGCCGGCGGCTTCGGCGAAATTCGAGAGCGCGGCGGCGATGCGCTCGAACGCGAGTTCGGCGTCGTCGATCGCATCGAGCTTGTTGACCGCGAAGACGATCGACTGCACGCGCAGCAGATGGCACAGCAGCGTGTGGCGGCGGGTTTGCGGCAGCAGTTCGCGCCTGACCACTTCGCCGTCGCCGACCTCGGCGGCCCAGGCCAGCTTGGTGGCGTCGACCAGCACCACGGCGGCGTCGGCGCTGGATGCGGCCGTGACCATGTTGCGCGTGTACTGCTCATGGCCTGGCGCGTCGCCGATCACGAACTTGCGATGCGCGGTGGAGAAGTAGCGATAGGCGACATCGATCGTGATGCCTTGCTCGCGCTCGGCCGAAAGGCCGTCGGTCAGCAGGGCCAGATCGGTTTCGCCGCCGCGCTGGACGCCGGCCAGCTGGTCCTGCAGCACGGTCTTGCTGTCGACCAGCAGGCGGCCGATCAGGGTGCTCTTGCCGTCGTCGACGCTGCCGCAGGTGATGAAGCGCAATGCGGCGCCGGTCTCGGCATGCTGTTCAAGGGTTGAAATCGTCGCGTTCATATTCATTCTCTGCAATGCGCTGTCCTGTTCGTGAAACACCGCGGAACCGGCTCCGCCGGGCCGCTGGTGTTGCCCCCGGTAGGGGGTGGGCGGGCTGCACGCAGTGAGCCCAACCTGGGGGCGAGCTAGAAGTACCCGTCTTTCTTGCGCTTTTCCATCGAGGCTTCGGAAGTCTTGTCGTCCATCCGGGTTGCGCCGCGTTCGCTGACGTCCGCCGCCAGCGTCTCGATCACCACGTCGGCCGCATCGGCTGCGAGGCTGTCCACGGGGCAGGTGCAGGTGATGTCGCCCACGGTACGGAAGCGCACGTCGCGCACTTCGATCTGCTCGCCGTCGCGCGGCGGCGTGAGTGCGGTCACGGGCACGAGCAGCCCGCGGCGTTCGATCACTTCGCGCTTGTGCGTGTAGTAGATCGAGGGCAGGGCGATGCGCTCGCGGTCGATGTACTGCCAGACGTCGAGCTCGGTCCAGTTCGAGATCGGGAACACGCGGAAATGTTCGCCCGGTGCGAGACGCGTGTTGAAGAGCGTCCACAACTCGGGGCGCTGGTCCTTCGGCTGCCATTGGCCGAAGCTGTCGCGGTGTGAAAAGATGCGCTCCTTGGCGCGCGCTTTTTCTTCATCGCGGCGGGCGCCGCCGATCAACGCGTCGAAGCGGAACTCCTCGATGGATTCGAGCAGCGTGACCGACTGGTGCACATTGCGCGATTCGTCCGGATGGGCCAGGCGCACCGTGCCGCGCTTCATCGAGTCCTCGACGTTGCGCACGATCAGCTCGGCGCCGAGTTCCCTGGCGCGGGCGTCGCGGAAGGCCGTCACTTCGGGGAAGTTGTGGCCGGTGTCGATCATCAGCAGCGGATAGGGAATCCGGCCGATGCCGAAGGCCTTCTCGGCGCACTTGAGCAACACCAGCGAATCCTTGCCGCCCGAGAACAGCAGCGTCGGCCGCTCGAAGGAGGCCGCCACCTCGCGCAGGATGAAGATGGTTTCCTCCTCGAGCGCATCGAGCTGCGTGTTGGACAGGCGCGTGAGCGACTGCGTGGTCGGCAGCAGCAGATCGGGTTCGGTACGGGCGTTCATGAGGCGGGGTTCAGTTCGGGATGGCACGGATGGGGATGGCGCGGTTCGGCAGTGGAGAGACGGCGGAGACTGCGGAAACTGCGGATAAGGGTTCGAAGGCCGCGGGCTCCTCGCCTTCGTGGCTGCCATCGGCCGCCACGTGCAGGCCGCATTCCTTGGCGCTTTCCTGCTCCCACCACCAGCGGCCCGAGCGGAAGTCCTCGCCCAGGGTCACGGCCCGCGTGCAGGGCGCGCAGCCGATGCTCGGATAGAACTGGTCGTGCAGCGGGTTGTAGGGCACTTCATGCAGCGAGATGTAGTGCCAGACGTCGCCCCAGGTCCAGCGCGCGAGCGGGTTGACCTTGACGCGCTCGGCCTGTTCCTCGATGAACTCGACCTCGGCGCGGGCGCCCGACTGCTCGCGGCGCAGGCCGGTGATCCAGCCGCGCTTGCCGGCCAGCGCGCGTTCGAGCGGCTCCATCTTGCGGATGTGGCAGCAGGCCTTGCGCAGTTCGAGGCTGCGGTACATCGCCTCTTCGCCGTTCTCGGCGACGAAGGCGGCGGCATCCGCCTCGATCGGACGGTAGACATCGACCTGGCGGCCGTAATGCACCTGCAGCCGGTCCAGCAGGTCCAGCGTCTCGGCGTGCAGCTTGCCGGTCTCGAGCACGAAGACGCCCGCCGGCACCTGGAAGCGGTGCAGCAGGTCGGTCACGACCATGTCCTCGGCGCCGAGGCTGGAGGCCTGCGTGATCGGCGTGAATTCGGTCGCTGCGCCGCGCAGCAGCGCCACGCTCTCGGCGAGCTTGTCGTCGAAATCGGCAGAGGGCTTGGCGTAGAGCGAGATGGCGTTCATATCAGTCTTTTCGGGGAACGCCGCGGAACCGGCTTTGCCGGGCCGCTGGCGTTGCCCCCTTGAGGGGGGAGGCGGCGACACGCAGTGAGCAAGCAACGGGGGTGGGTTTCATGCCCGTTTGAAGATGGGGGTGGCTTGCACTGCGTCGCCCTGGTAGAAGGCGGCGAAGCGGTCGAACTGCCGCTGGGCGGCGGAGGCGTCGACGCCTTCCTTCAGCACCGCGCTCGAGAAGCCGGTGCGCTGCATCTGCACCAGCTGGTCGATGAGCACGTCGCCGGTGGCGCGGATGTCGCCCTGGAAGCCCAGGCGGCGGCGCAGCAGGAAGGCCTGGCTGTAGGCGCGGCCATCGGTGAACTTCGGGAAGTTCAGGTCGATGCGCTCGACGTCCGTGAGGCACACCTCGATCGCGAGCGGGTCGGCGTCGTTGGGCAGCTGCAGCACATTCGGCTCGCCGTTGTCGACGTGGTCCTCGGCGGCGATGAGTCGAAGCGTCTTGTTCATGCAGCCACCTCCTCGACCTTGAAGCGTGCGCCGTTGGCGGCGGCCTTGAACGGCTCGATACCGACCCGGCGCAGCGCGTCGATGAAGGTCTCGCCCGCTTCGCGGGTGTCGCGGTAGGTGTTGAGCACGGCCTCGATCACGTCGGGCACTTCGGCTGCCGAGAACGACGGGCCGACCACCTTGCCGGCCTGCGCCGCACCGCTGAGCGTGGAGCCGTCGGAGCCGCCAAGCGTGACCTGGTACCACTCCTTGCCGTCCTTGTCGACGCCGAGGATGCCGATGTGGCCGCTGTGGTGATGGCCGCAGGAGTTGATGCAGCCGCTGATGTGGAGATCGATCTCGCCGAGGTCGTCGAGTTCGTCGAGGTCCTGGTAGCGCTCGGTGATGGCTTCGGCGATCGGGATCGAGCGCGCATTGGCCAGCGCGCAGAAGTCGCCGCCGGGGCAGGCGATCATGTCGGTCAGCAGGTGCACGTTGGCGCTCGCGAAGCCGGCCTCGCGGGCCGCCAGCCACAGCGCATGCAGGTCTTCCGCATGGACCCAGGGCAAGAGCAGGTTCTGGTCGTGCGTGACGCGGACTTCGCCGGCGCTGAAGCGGTCGGCCAGCAGGGCTGCCGTGTCGAGCTGGTCGGCCGACGCGTCGCCGGGCGCCTGCAGCAGGCGCTTGAACGACAGCGTGACGGCGCGCAGCGCGGGATTGCGGTGCGGCGCCACGTTGCGCTGCAGCCAGCGCGCGAACATCACGTCGTCGGCGGCCTGGGCGCGCAGGTCGGCATCGGTCTCCTCGGCGCTGCGGAACACGCGGGTCGCCAGTGTCGGCGGCACGAAAGAGGCGCTCACGCGGTCGAGTTCGGCCTGGGTGATGGTGTGCGGCGCGCCGTCGTGCTCGATCACCTGCTTGTACTCGGCCTCGACGTCATCGATGTAGCGCTGGCCTTCGGCCTTCACGAGGATCTTGATGCGGGCCTTGTAGATGTTGTCGCGCCGACCGTAGCGGTTGTAGACCCGGACCACCGCTTCAAGGTAGTTCATGATCTGGTTCCACGGCAGGAACTCGCGCAGCACGGTGCCGATGATCGGCGTGCGGCCCATGCCGCCGCCGACCTGGACCCGGAAGCCCAGTTCGCCGGCCGCGTTCTTGAGCAGGTGCAGCCCGACGTCGTGCCAGCCGGTGGCGGCGCGGTCCTCGGTGGCACCCGTGATCGCGATCTTGAACTTGCGCGGCAGGAAGGCGAATTCGGGGTGCAGCGTGCTCCACTGCCGCATGATTTCAGCGAACGGGCGCGGGTCGGCGATCTCGTCGACCGCGACGCCGGCACGCTCGTCGCTCGTGATGTTGCGGATGCAATTGCCGCTGGTCTGGATGCCGTGCATGTCGACCGTCGCCAGCAGGTCCATCACGTCGGCCGACTTCGACAGCGGGATCCAGTTGTACTGGACGTTCTGGCGCGTCGTGAAGTGGGCGTAGTGGGTCGGCAGCTTGTGCGTGCCGAGCTTGCCCTGGGTGGCCAGCGCGTTCTTGTAGACCTCGGCCTCGGGCTCGTCGTAGACGCGCGCGATCTTCGCCAGCACGCGCAGCTGACGGCTCGACAGCTCGCCATAGGGCACGGCCACGCGCAGCATCGGTGCGTAGCGCTGCACATACCAGCCGTTCTGCAGGCGCAGCGGTCGGAATTCGTCCTCCGCGAGCTTGCCCGTCTGCCAGCGTTCGAGCTGGTCGCGGAACTGGGCGGCACGCAGGTGCACGAACTGGCGGTCGAAATCTGTGTATTGGTACATCGTGTGTCAGTAGCTGGAAAGCGGTGCGTCCACTGCTCGTCGAAGCGAGCGAGGAATGTAAAAGCGAGGCTTATGGAAACAAACTATTTTTTGGTTCGCGCCTTATGCGGATAAGCA
>NZ_JBFUCI010000274.1:0-8698 GCF_056405335.1 Variovorax sp. P1_H12_2 | reverse complement strand
GTATTGCGCCGGGATGCTCATCTCCGGCCGCTTGTAGTCCGGGCCGAGCATGCAGCCGGCGAGCAGGGCCGCGAGTCCGGCGACCATGCCGGCACGGCCGATGCGGGTCCGGTCAATGCGGGGCATCGACGGCACCTCCCGCATCGGGCGCGGCCGGCCCGGCCGGCGCCTTCCTGGCCGCCGACCGCTCGCTCAGCGTCTCGAAGCCCCAGAAGAACATCGGGATGAAGAAGATCGCGATCATCGTCGCGCCGAGCATGCCGCCGATCACGCCGGTACCCAGCGACTGCCGGCTGGCGGCCGATGCGCCGCTCGCGATCGCCAGCGGGATGCAGCCGAGGATGAAGGCCAGCGAGGTCATGATGATCGGGCGCAGCCTGAGCTTGGCCGCGCCGACGGCCGCTTCGTAGGCCGACATGCCTTCCTTCTCGCGCAGCTCGACCGCGAACTCGAAGATCAGGATCGCGTTCTTGGCCGCCAGCGCGATCAGCACCGTGAGGCCGATCTGGAAGTAGACGTCGTTCTGGATGCCGCGCATCCAGATCGCGGCGATGGCACCGAACAGCGCGAACGGCACCGCCAGCAGCACGCCGATGGGCAGCGTCCATTTCTCGTACTGCGCGGCCAGGATCAGGAACACCATCACCAGCGCGAAGGCGAACACCATGCCGGCCGTGGAGCCGGCCTTGCGTTCCTCGTAGGACTGCCCCGACCAGGCGTACGAGAAGCCCTGCGGCAGCACCTCCCTGGCCACCGCCTCCATGGCGTCGAGCGCCTGGCCCGAGCTGTAGCCGTGCGCGGCATCGCCGGTGATCTTGGCGGCGGTGAAATTGTTGAAGCGCGTGACGATGTCGGCGCCGGTCACGTAGCGGGTCGTCGCCACGGCCTTCAGCGGCACCATCTTGCCGTCGCGGTTGCGCACGAACATGTTCTGCAGGTCGTCCGGCTTGGCGCGGTAGTCCGGCTCGGCCTGCAGGATCACCTGGAACAGCCGGCTGTTCTTCGGGAACTGGCTCACGTAGAGCGAGCCGAACAGCGTCTGCAGCGTGGAGTACACCTCCTGCACCGGCACGCCGAGGCTCTCGGCCCGGTCGCGGTCGACATCGACCAGCAACTGCCGCGAGCGCGTGTTGATGGTGCTGTTGACCCCGCGCAACTCGGGCCGCTGGCGCGCCTTGGCGATGAACTCGCGCGTCACCTCCTCGACCCGCTGCAGGCTGGCGTCGCCTTCGCTCTGGACCCAGAACTCGAAGCCGCCGGTGGTTCCGAGTCCCGGAATCGACGGCGGGTTGACCGGCACCAGCACGCCTTCCTTGAAGGTCGCGAATTCGGCGCTGGCATCCCGGATCAGCGCATCGGCGCGGTCGCCCGGCGCCTGCCGTTCGGCGAAGCCCTTGAGCGACACGAAGAGCACGCCCGCGTTGGACTTGAGCTGCGAGTCGATCAGGCTGAAGCCGGGCACCGAGGCCACCGACTGCACGGACGGCTGCTTGCTGAACCACTGCTGGGCGCGGTCGGTGACCGCCTCGGTGCGGTCCAGGCTGGCCGCATCGGGCATGATCGCCGCGGTGAAGATGTAGCCCTGGTCCTCGACCGGCAGGAAGGTCGATGGCACCTTCTTGAAGAGCCCGAGCATGATGACCACCATGCCGACGATCAGCAGCAGCGAAAAGCCGACCCGCCGGATCGCCAGCCGGGTGGTCGAGGTGTAGCGCTCGGTCAGGTGCTCGAAGCGCCGGTTGAACCAGCCGAAGAAACCCTTCTTCTCGTGCTCGCCGGGCTTCGGCGGCTTCAGGAGAATGGACGCCAGCGCCGGCGACAGCGTCAGCGCCACCAGGCCCGAGAACACCACCGACACCGCGATCGTGATGGCGAACTGCTTGTAGAGCTGCCCCGTGATCCCCGAGAGGAAGGCCACCGGGATGAACACCGCGCACAGCACCAGCACGATGGCGACCACCGGGCCGCTGACCTCGTCCATCGCCTTCTTCGCCGCCTCCTTCGGGCCGAGGCCGAACTCGGCCATGTTGCGCTCGACGTTCTCGACCACCACGATCGCATCGTCGACCACGATGCCGATCGCCAGCACCATGCCGAACAGGGTCAGCATGTTGATCGAGAAGCCCATCGCGGTCATGCCGATGAAGGCGCCGAGGATCGACACCGGCACCGCCAGGATCGGCACCAGCGTGGCCCGGAAGCTCTGCAGGAACAGGAAGACCACCAGCACGACCAGGACCACCGCCTCGATGAAGGTGTGGACCACCTCGTTGATCGACTCGCGCACGAAGTCGGTGGTGTCCAGCGCGATGTCGTAGTCCAGCCCCTCGGGGAAGGTGGGCTTCATTTCGCCGAGCAGCTTCTTCACGTCGGTCGCGACCTGCAGCGCATTGGCGCCGGGCTGCTGGTAGATCGCGATCAGCGTGGCGGTCTTGCCGTTGTACTTGGAGCGGATCGAGTAGTCCTTGGCGCCCAGCTCGGCGCGGCCGATGTCCTTGACCCGGACGATGGCCCCGGTGCCGTGCTGGGCCCGCAGGATGATGTTGTCGAACTGCGAGGGCTCGGTCATCCGGCCCGAGGTGGTGACCGGGATGGTCTGCTGCACCGGCGCCGCGGTCGGCGAAGCGCCGAGCCGGCCGGCCGCGTACTGCTGGTTCTGCGCCGCCACCGCCTGCTGGACGTCGGTCGCCGTCAGGCCCAGGCCGGCCATGCGGTCGGGCTTGAGCCACAGGCGCATCGCGTAGTCGGGCGAGCCGAAGATCGAGCTCTGGTTGGCGCCCGGCACGCGCTTGATCGCGTCCAGCACGTTGATGTTGGCGTAGTTCGCGATGTAGGTCGGGTCGTGGCTGTTGTCGGGCGAATAGATCGCCACGATCATCATGAAGGCCTGCGACTTCTTGGCCACCGAGACGCCCTGGCTGCTGACGGCCGAGGGCAGCGTCGGCAACGCCAGGTTGACCCGGTTCTGCACGTCGACCTGCGCCAGCGACGGGTCGGTGCCGATCTCGAAGAACACCGACAACGTCATGTTGCCGGTCGAGCTCGAGGTCGAGTTCATGTACATCATGCGGTCGGCGCCGTTGACCTGCTGCTCGATCGGCGCCGCCACGTTCTGCGACACCACCTCCGAGCTGGCGCCCGGATAGGTGGCGCTGACCGAGATCTGCGGCGGCGTGATGTCGGGGAACTGCGCGATCGGCAGGTTCAGCATCGCCACCGCGCCGGCCAGCACGATGATGATCGAGATGACCGACGCGAAGATCGGCCGGTCGATGAAGAAGTGGGCGAACTTCATCGCGTCTGCGCCAGCACGACGTCGACCCGGCGTGCCAGCGCAGGCGACTCGGAACCCACCAGGTTCGAGGGCACGTGCAGGACGATGCGCCCGGGCGGCACGCCGGCGGCAATCAGCGCGTCGCGCACGGTTTGTGCGCGCTCCCGGGCCAGCGCCTTGTTGAGCGCCGCATCGCCGCTGGCATCGACATAGCCCTGCACCTCGGCGCGCAAGGCGGGGCGGGACTTGAGCGTCGCGGCGACGCCCAGCAGCCGCGCGCGGCCGGTGGCGTCGAGAACGGCGCGGCCGCGCTCGAAGTAAACGGCATCCTTGTCGGATGCGGGCGCGGATGCGGGCGCGGGTGCGGAGGCGGCGGGCGGCGCGGAAGCGGCGCCCGGGGATGGCGGCTTGGCCGACACCGAAGGCAAGGCTGCCGAGGCGGCCATCGCCAGCGGCTTGTGCTCCGGCAGCGGTGGCGCGGGCACTTCCTTCGCGTTCACCATGACCCCGGGCGCCAGCCGCATGAAGCCGTCGACCACCACCCGCTCGCCGTTCTTGAGGCCGCTGGTCACGAGCCATTGATCGCCGAGCCAGTCGCCGGCTTCCACCGGTCGCTGGATCGCCTTGCCCTCGGCGTCGACCGTCCAGACGAACTGGCTGCGCGGGCCCTGCTGCACCGCCCGCTGCGGCACCACGATCGAGTTCGGCCGGGTGAAGCCGGACACCTTGACACGCACGAACTGGCCGGGGCGCAACTGGCCCTTGGGATTGGGCAGCTCGGCCCGCAGCAGGAAGGTGCCGGTCTCCTGGCTGAAGGCGGCATCGGCGAAGGTGATGCGCCCCTGGGCCGGGAAGGTCGATCCGTCGGCCAGCAGCAGTTCAACGCCGTAGTCGTCGGCCGGCGCCTTCAAGAGCTTGCCTTTCGCGATCTCGTCCTGGACGCGCAGCGACTCGTTCTCGGACAGGCTGAAGTTGACGCGCATCGGATCGAGCTTTGCCACGTAGGTGAGCAAGCTGTTCTGCGCGCTGATGTAGGCGCCGTCCTGGACCTTGGCGAAGGACGAGAGGCCATCGACTGGCGAGGTGATGGTCACGTAGCTGAGGTTCAACTGCACATCGGTGACCTTGGCCGCAGCGGCTTCGACCGCCGCGGCGGCGCCCTGCTCCTGTCCGGTGGCATCGTCGAGGTCCTTGACCGCCAGCGCTTCGTCCGCCACCAGAGGCTTCACGCGCGCCAGGTTGGCGCGTGCCGTGCTCAGACGGGCCTGCTGTTGCGCCAGTTCGGCCCGGGCCGCCTTCAGGCTGGCCTCGAAGGGCTTGGCATCCATCAGGAACATCACTTCGCCGGTCTTGACGAAGGCGCCTTCGGTGTAGACCCGCCGCTCGAGGAAGCCGTTGACGCGGGCCCGGATCTCGACCTGCTGGGAACTCTCGGTCTGCCCCACGAACTCGAAGATCACCGGCACGGTCTGCGTCTTGACGACCTGCACCTCGACCTCGGTGGGCGGCGGCTTCGGCTTCTCCGTTTCCTTCCCGGAACAAGCGGCCAGCAGTGCCACGACCAGCAGCGCAGCGAGAAAAGCCCTGTACCCACTCATCGTTCGGCGCATGGAGACTCCCTCAGCTTTCGGCGGTCGATGGGGCAGGTGCCCTGATCAGCATCTCGGCGCGTCCGGCGAGAACCAGCCACGCCGGCAGGATAACCACGCACAGCAGCGGCAGCAACTCGATGCCGGGGATCATCACCGCGCCCATGAAGAGGCTGAGCCAGCCATCGCGCGTGACCACCAGCGTGAAGCCGAGCACCGAGCAGGCGATCGCCAGGGCCATGGGAACGACCGGGAACAGCTCGTGCACGAGCAGGCCGAAGGCGACGCCGACAAAGACCAGCGGAAAGATGCGCCCGCCCCTGAAGCCGCAGGTGGCTGCGATCAGCACGGCCGCGAGCTTGATGATGACGATCATGGCCAGCCCGGACGCGCTGTAGCTGCCCGCCGTGCTCGCCAGCGTCTTCATCTCGGCCAGGCCCTTGAACATGGTGATCGGGCCGCCGACGATGGCCAGGAGGCCGAGCAGGAAGCCGCCCAGCGTGAGGACCAGCACCGGGTGTCCCATGGCGCGAAAGAGCTTGTGCAGCCGCGGAAACAGCCAGACGCCCGCCATCCCGATGGCGACCGCCGCCACGGCCACGAGCATGCCCAGCCCGATGTCGGGGATCGTCGGATGAAGATAGGGCTCCACCGGCAGCGAGAAATTCATCTCCTCGAACTGCGACATCGTGAGCGCTCCGGCGCCCGCGGCCACCAGCGGCGCGAAAAGCTCGTCCCAGATCGGCTTTTCCTTGTCGTTGCCGCCGCGGCCGACCATCTCGGAGAAGAGCAGCGCCGCGGCGACCGGCGTGCCGAACATCGCGCCGATGGTGCCGGCCGCCGCGAGCATCACCCAGCCCTTGGCCGGCACCTTCGGCATCAGCCGCGCGCCGACCGCCACCGTCAGGCCGACGATGATCGCGATGATCGGGTTTTCCGGCCCCAGGCTCACGCCGCCGGCCAGCGCCAGGATCAGCGCCAGCGCGAGGCTCGGCAGCACACCGACCGCCGTGGGTGGGCCGAACAGCGAGACGGTCGCGGGGTCCGGGCCGGCGTGTCCGGGCAGAAAGCGCACCACCAGGCCGACCGCCAGCCCGGTGAGCGTCAGCACGCCGAGGACCCACCACCACGCGGTGCCCGAAGCGCCGACCATCGGCGGCAGCGTCTGCCAGAGGAAGCGCTGAAGCAGGTTGGCTGCGAGCACCACGACCAGCAGGATGAGGGCGGCCGCCATGCCGACGATGACAGCGGGCGCCGCGAGGGCGAGCATGGTGCGTGCGCGGGAATCGATCATGAGGTCTCGGTCAAAAGGGCCCGGTATCGAAGACCATGCTGAAGATGGCCAGGAAGCCGAGGACCAGCAGCAGCAGCGCCACGACCAGTGTCAGGGAGAGCGGAAACTGGCTCTCGGCATGGATGAGCCCCTGGCTCTTCAGCGTCTTGCGCTCTGCGCGCAGCCCCAGCATGAAAACGCAGTGGTAGGCGATGCCCGAGATCAGCATGGCGATCCCGATCACGACCAGCGCCTCGCCGAAGCGGCGCGGCGCCAGGCTGCTCTTGAGCACCTCGGCGTCGTGCAGCTTCTGGAACACCTGGAAGAGCGTGAAGCCGAAGCCGATCAGTGACAGCGAGGTCCGTATGACCGACATCAGCGTGCGCTCCGCGCTCATGCGCGTGCGCTGGAAGGACATCCCGGTTCGACGGGACGACAGTTCGACCGAAGCGCGGTCCGACGCCGACCCCGGGTCGACCCATGATTTGTCATCCGGCATTCAATGCTCCCAGTTCGCGCAGCGCGACGAAGATGATGCTCACCGCCAGGGCCACCTGAAGCACCCCCAGCACCGCGCCGAGAATCTCCAGCACCATGGCGGCGACCCCGCCCAGCATGCGCCGCGCATAAAGCATGGCGAGCAGGTTCAGCAGCATCACGCCGCCGAGCAACGCGAAGATGGTCAGCGTGCGCTCGATGGTGTGGCTGTTGGCCAGCAGCACGATGAGCGCCGCGATCCCGTAGGGCGTGACCACGGTCGGAAAGGTGATCCGCATCGCCGCTGCGGCGGGCGATGACGGCAACTCCTCCGGCGACGCATGGCCGGGCTGGTATTGCGCCAGCACCATGCGCATGCCGACGACGAAGAAGATCAGGCCGCCTGCCAGCAGCAGCGCCGGCACCGGAATGTCCCAGTTCCGCAGGAGCACTTGCCCGATCAGGGCGCCCAGGACCACCGCCGCCAAGGCGATGGCGAAGGTGCGCAAAGCGATTTCACGCAACGCCTTCTCGTCGAACCCATGGGTGAGCTTGGCGAACGGCCCGATGATCTTGAGCGGCCCCAGCATGACGAACAGCACCGTGAAGATGCCGCCCAGGCCGAGCAGCGAGTTGGTTCCGAGCATGGGATGCCCCTCCTTGATTTTGTCTACTTGTCGAACGGGAACACCTTGTTCCAGTCCTGTTTCATGTCGACCACGGTCCAGCCCCTGGCCTTCGCCTCGTCGAGCGCCTTGTCGAGCTGTCCGATGTGCGAGGCGCGGTCGTAGGCGTACTCGCGCCCGGCGTCGGTGTGATGCACCAGCCCCATGAAGCGCAGCCCGGCGCCGGCGGCGGTCCACTCGAGCATCTGCTGGTCGCCGTCGGAATTGCCGAAGGCGAGGATCGGGCGCCGGCCGATGAAGCGCTGGATGCCCACCGGTTTGCCCGCATGGTCGTCGACCAGGTCGATCTTCGCGAGCTTGAGCAGCACCGGCCGGCCGTCGCTGCCCTTCTTGAAGGCCAGCTGCCCGGTCGAGCCCACCACCTGCTCGGGCGGGATGCCGTAGACCTTCTCGGTGAAGACGCGCATGAACTCGACGCCGCCGCCCGAGACGATGAAGGTCTTGAAGCCGTTCTCGCGCAGGTAGGCGAGCAGTTCCAGCATCGGCTGGTAGACCAGCTCCTCATAGGGCCGCTTGAAGCGCGGATGGCGGGCCTGCGCGAGCCATTGCGCCACGGTGTCCGCGAACTGCTCGGTCGTCATGCCGGCATGGGTCGCGGCCATCACCTGCATCAGGCCTTTCTCGCCCGAAGCCGCGAAGGCCTTCAGGTCGCCTTTCAGGATCGCATCGAAGGGCGGCGTGGTCTTCCACTCCGGGTGCTTCGGCGCCAGCGCCCTCACGCGATCGAGCGCGAAGGCGAACTGCACGTAGACCGGCTGTTCGATCCACAGCGTGCCGTCGTTGTCGAAGACCGCGATGCGCTCGGCCGGCGGCACGAAGGTCGGCGCGCCCGGGGTCGTGACGTCGGCCACGAACTTCAGGATCGACTGCCTGGCCGCGCCGTCGTTCCACGACGGCAGTCCCTGCGCCTGCGCGACCGCGGCTGCGGCAAGCAGCAAGGCGGCGGACAGCAAGCGCCGCAGCGTGTGCGTGACGCGGGCGTTCATGGTCTGGGCTCCATGGATTCTCGGGCCTATCGGCGGCGGAAGCCACCACCACCGCCACGGAAGCCGCCGCCACCGCCGCGAAACTCGCCGCCGCCGCCGAATCCCCCGGCGTGGGAATCGCCGCTGAACGAACGGTTCATGTTCATCGACGACTGGTGCAGCTCACCCGTGCGCTGGGCGCCGAAGTCGCGCGCGCTGCGCTCGCTGTCGAGTTGCGAGAAACCCTGCTCGCCGCCTGCCGCCCGGCCCTCCCAGCCGCCCGGCGTGGCTTTCTGCCAGCCGTCGCCGGTGTTGCGGTAGACATTGCCGTCCTTGCCGGCATAGACGTCGTTGCCGACATGGCCGACCGTGCCGCCGCCCTCCCCGGTGGCCCGGCCGTAGGTGGTCACCTGGCCGCTGTTGTGGTTGTAGAC
>NZ_JBFUCI010000273.1:0-8717 GCF_056405335.1 Variovorax sp. P1_H12_2 | reverse complement strand
CGGTAGCTCACCGCGCGCAGCAGCATCGGCAGGTTGACGCCCGCCACCAGCCGCGAGCGGACGCCGTCGACCAGCTTCTGCGCCACGTTGCAGGGCGTGGCGCCGAACACGTCGGCCAGCACCAGCACCTGCGAGCGCGGGATGAGCTGCAGTTGGGCCAGCATGATGCGGGCGGCAGCGAGGGTTTCGTCCGGCGACACATTGGGCAGCACGTCGAGCGCGGCGATCGACGCCTCGCTGTCGGGAAAAACATGCAGCGCGCACTGCCGCAGCGCTTGGGCGAGCGGCGAGTGGGCGATGATGAGGATGCTGTTCATGCGGATCGGCGGACGGTCTCTCGATTATGCGGGGGCGCCCGCAGGATGTAGAAGGAAGACAACACGCAAGCATCCCACAATGCGACCGGGCGGCGACGGGCTCACGGGATGTGCAACCCTTCGAAGAAGGTGGGGAGCGCGTCCGTCGAAGAAGGCTTGCCGAGCACGGTCGCCTGGTACAGCGAGACCCCCTCCGGATGCAGTTGCGCAAACCACATCACATGCAGGGCCGTGGCCTGCGTACCGGCGCCGGCGTCCTGCGTGTCGAGCCGCACCGGCGCGGGTGCGTTCGCCGCCCGAAGCAGGGCGGCCTCGGTTTCGGTGGCCGGAACACCGGCGATCTGGCCGCGAGTCGCGGCGCGCCAGGCCCGCATCCAGCCTTCGGCCTGCGCCGGGCTGCCGGCGACCGCATGGGCGACCGCGAAGGTGGCGCCGCCAGCCTCGCAGCCCGCCATGTCCACCGTGACCGCCTCGACGCCCAATGGGAGCGAGCGGGTCGCGCGGTCGGGCTTGCACGGCAGCAGCGCGACGACGCCGTCGTTGCCGATCGGCACTTCGCGCCAGTTGAAGGTCGGGCTGCAGCCGGCGAGCGCGCTGGCGGCAATCCACGCGAACGCGGCGAGGCGGAGTCGGGGTGGCAAGGGCATCGGGAGCTCGATTATCGAGCGAGCCCGATCGGAACTAAAATCCGCAGGCCCGCTCCATCCTTCTTCCATGAAAAAAGTCGTCTGCACCGCCGCTGTCGCGATCGCCCTGGCCGTCGGCGTCGGTGTCTACCTGAGCACCGGGGTGTCGGCGGCGCCGGCATCGACCTTCGTGCTGCTCGACGGCAGCAAGAAGAGCACCGACGACCTCAAGGGCAAGGTCACGCTGGTCAATTTCTGGGCCACCAGCTGCGTCACCTGCGTCGCCGAGATGCCCAAGGTGATCGCCACCTACGACAAGTACCAGGCGCGCGGCTACGACACGCTGGCCGTGGCCATGAGCTACGACCCGCCGAGCTACGTGGTCAACTTCGCCGAGACCCGCAAGCTGCCGTTCAAGGTGGCGATCGACAACACCGGCGCCGTCGCCAAGGCCTGGGGCGACGTGCAGCTGACCCCCACCACCTACGTCGTCAACAAGCGTGGCGAGATCGTGAAGCGCTACGTCGGCGAACCCGACTTCGCCGAGCTCCATAAGCTCATCGAGAAACTGCTCGCCGAAGCCTAACCCTTCGGCCGGCGCAGCCCGGCCCCTTCGTGAAACACCGCGGAACCGGCTTCGCCGGGCCGCTGGTGTTGCCCCCGGTAGGGGGTGGGCGCCCGGACACGAAGTGCCGGGCAACCTGGGGGCGAGCTATTTGTTCCTGAAGGTGTCGTGGCAGGTCTTGCAGGTGTCACCCGCCGCGCCCACCGCGGCCTTCAACGCATCGAGATTGCCGGCCTTGGCGCCAAGCACCAGCTTGTCGGCGTCCGCCATCAGCCGCTCGCTGAGTTCCTTGAACTTGGCCTGCTCCTTCCAGATCTCTGGCTTGGCCTTGCCGCCTTCGGTGCCGGGCCCGAAGCCGCTCCACGGCAGCCTCGATATCTGGGCCACCACCTCGGCGTTGGCGGCGGCCGCCGCTGCGTCATAGGGCACCCGCCCACTGGCCATGCCGGCCAGACGGCCAAAGGTCTGGCTCTGGATGAACATGGCGCTTTGACGGTACTTGATGGCATCCTCGGCCTTGGCGAACTGCGCGGCGGCTGGAACCGCGAGCGCAAACGAAGCGGCCGCAAGGGCGAGCACGGCTGGACTTTTCATGCGTGGTTCTTTCTTGTTCAAGTGGCGGGCGATGCCGCGCGGGCCAGTTTAGGGATTGGCCGCCACCTGCGACTAGAGGTAACCCGCAGAACCCGCGACCCCGGAAGTTTGCTAATCTGCGGATCCCGCTCCTGCGCCCGCCGCCACCGATGACCGCTTCGTTCCAGACCCACACGCACCGCGCGGGGCTGGAGGTCGCCCCCTCGCAGCACACGCGCATCTGGGACCTGCCAACGCGCGTTTTCCACTGGCTGCTGGCGGCCGCCGTGACCGCCCAGATCGCGACCGGGCTCGGCGGCGCCATGGAATGGCACTTCCGGATCGGCTACGCGCTGCTGGCGCTGCTGCTGTTCCGAGGGTTCTGGGGCTTCGTGGGCGGACGCTGGTCGCGCTTCGCGAGCTTTCTCTATTCGCCCGGCTCGGTGGTCGACTATCTGCGCGGGCGCGCCCACCCCGATCACCTGATCGGCCATTCGCCGCTGGGAGCCCTGTCGGTGTTCGCCCTGCTGGGCCTGCTGGCGATCCAGGTCGCGACCGGCCTGGTGGCCGACGACGAGATCGCGGCCTCCGGCCCGCTCGCCCGCTTCGCCTCCAGTGGCATCGTCGCCGCGGCCACCCACTGGCACGCGGTCCAGGGCAAGTGGATCGTGATCGCGCTGGTCAGCCTGCACCTGCTGGCCGTTCTCTTCTATGTGCTGGTCCGTCGGCAACGGCTGGTGCGGCCGATGATCACGGGCGACAAGCGACTCGTCGACGGCGCCGCCGCGGCGCCGAGCCGCGACGACGCCGCCTCGCGGCTGCTGGCCATGGCGGTGTTTGCAGCCTGCGCCGCCCTTGCGACCTGGATCGCGTCGCTGCGCGTATGAGCCATTCCTTGTCACGTCCGCTGCCGCTGGCAGATGCGCCGAACATCGTCATGGTCACGCCCGACGAGGCGCGCGAGTTCGAGGCGGTGCGCGCGATCTTCCGCGACTACGCCGCTTCGCTGCAGATCGATCTCGGTTTCCAGAATTTCGACCAGGAACTGGCCAGCTTGCCGGGGGAATACGCGGAGCCTCGCGGCGCCCTGTTGCTGGCGCTGGTCGACACCACCGAGGTCACGGCCGCGGTCGCCGCCGAGCCGCTGCCGCGAGCCCAGGGCCGGCTCGCGCACGTCGCGGGCTGCTGTGCGCTGCGCCCCCTGGACGCGGCCGACTATCCCAATGCGGCCGAGATGAAGCGGCTCTACGTGCGACCGCAGTTCCGTGGGCTCGGCCTGGGCCGGCAACTGGCCGAGGCCATCCTCGATGCCGCCCGCGGCGCCGGCTATGCCTGCGTGCTGCTGGACACGCTGGACGACATGGAGTCAGCCCGCGCCCTCTACGAGGACCTGGGCTTCGCGGAAGTGCCGCCCTACTATCACAACCCCATCGCGGGGTCGCACTACCTGAAAGCTGATCTGTAGCTCGCCCCCAGGTTGGCTCACTTCGTGTAGCCGCCCATCCCCTCCCGGGGGCCATACCAGCGGCCCGGCGAAGCCGGTTCCGCGGTATTCCACGAACAAGAGCTGAGCCTCAGCCCTTGGCTTGTGCCAACAGAGTGTCGGCGTCGCTGACTTCGAACTTGCCCGGGCCTTCGACGTTCAGGCTGGCGACCTTGCCGTCCTTCACGAGCATCGAGTAGCGATTGCTGCGCACGCCCATGCCGCGCGAGGTCAGGTCGAGCGTGAGCCCGGTGGCGTTGGCGAAGGCGGCACTGCCGTCGGCCAGCATGCGGACCTTGGTGCCGGTGTTCTGGTCGCGCGCCCAGGCGCCCATCACGAAGGCGTCGTTGACGCTCACGCACCAGATCTCGTCGACGCCGGCGGCCTTGAAGTCGTCGTAGTGCTGCACATAGCCCGGCACGTGCTTGGCCGAACAGGTCGGCGTGAAGGCGCCGGGCAGCGCGAACAGCGCGATGGTCTTGCCCGCGGCTGCCTTGGTGACGTCGACCGGGTTCGGGCCGATGCTGCAGCCCTCGCCTTCCACCTCGGAATATTCCTGCAGGGTTGCGGGAGGAAGGGTGTCGCCGACTTTGATCATGTGATGTGCTCCAGAAAAAGAAAAACGGCCCACATTGTGGGCCGCTTTCGGTTTGGCTGCTTCGCCTGCGATCAGACCAGAGCGGCCTTTTGAACCAGGCGGGTCACCACCCAGTTCTTCGACTTCGAGATCGGCCGGCTTTCGGTGATCTCGATGGTGTCGCCCAGCTTGTATTCGCCATTTTCGTCATGGGCGTGGTACTTGCTGGTCTTGGCCACGATCTTGCCGTAGAGCTCGTGCTTGACACGACGCTCGACCAGCACGGTCACGGTCTTCTGGCGCTTGTCGCTGACCACCTTGCCGATCAAGGTGCGCTTGAGGGACTTTTTAACTTCCGTCATGTTCACTCCTTACTTGGCGGCTGGGGTTTCTTGCTGCTTCTGCGCAAGAATGGTCTTGGCGCGCGCGATGTCGCGGCGCGTCACGCGCAGCGTCGAGGTGTTCGACAGCTGTTGCGTGGCCTTCTGCATGCGCAGGCCGAAATGGGCCTTCTGCAGGTCCTTGATTTCGGTTTGCAGGCCGGCGACGTCCTTGTCGCGCAGCGCTGCTGCCTTCGAAGTCTTGGCCGGAGCCGCGACTTCCTTCTTCTTACGTGTTGCCATGGTGTTCTCCTCGATCAGGCGCCGAGCTGGCGTGCGACGAAAGTCGTGCGCAGCGGCAGTTTGGCAGCGGCCAGACGGAACGCCTCGCGGGCGAGCTCTTCGGGCACGCCGACGATCTCGTAGATCACCTTGCCAGGCTGGATTTCGGCGACGTAGTACTCGGGGTTGCCCTTGCCGTTACCCATCCGCACTTCTGCGGGCTTGTGGGAGATCGGCTTGTCGGGAAACACACGAATCCAGATGCGTCCACCGCGCTTGACGTGGCGCGAGATCGCGCGACGTGCGGCTTCGATCTGGCGGGCCGTCAGGCGGCCGCGGTCGATCGACTTCAGGCCGAAGTCACCGAACGACACTGCGTTGCCGCGCGTCGCGATGCCGGTGTTGCGGCCCTTTTGTTCCTTGCGGAACTTTCTGCGTGCAGGTTGCAGCATTTTTGTTACTCCGTAGTTCTAAGACCGATCACTCGGTCTTGGCACCGTCAGCTGCTGCAGCTGGCGCGGCTTTGCGTACGCGCTTAACGGCGGGTTTCGAGTCTGCACCCGGTGCAGCCGGAGCTCCACCAGTGGCTTCTGCGGGCTTGTCGCTGCCATCGGCCGGAGCGACGTTGCCGCCGATCGGGCCACGGGCACCAGCGCGCGGGCCAGGACCGCGACGGTCCGAACCCGGACGGTCGCCACCCGGGCGGCCATCGCGACGCGGGCCGCGGGGGCGGCGCTCGTCGTCAGGACGCGGCGTTTCGACGGCCGGCAGGTCGTTGCGACCCAGCGTGTCGCCCTTGTAGACCCAGACCTTGACGCCGATGACGCCGTAGGTGGTCTTGGCTTCCGAGGTGCCGTAGTCGATGTCGGCGCGCAGCGTATGAAGCGGCACGCGACCTTCGCGGTACCACTCGCAACGCGCGATTTCGATGCCGTTCAGGCGGCCCGACGACATGATCTTGATGCCCTGGGCACCCAGACGCATGGCGTTCTGCATCGCACGCTTCATGGCGCGGCGGAACATGATCCGCTTTTCGAGCTGCTGCGTGATGCTGTCGGCGATCAGCTTGGCATCGATTTCGGGCTTGCGCACTTCTTCGATGTTGACCGCGACCGGCACGCCGAGCTGGCGACCGAGTTCACGCTTGAGGTTCTCGATGTCCTCGCCCTTCTTGCCGATCACGACGCCCGGACGTGCCGAGTAGATCGTGATGCGGGCGTTCTTGGCGGGACGCTCGATCAGCACGCGCGAAACGGATGCATTCTTGAGCTTCTTCTTCAGGTACTCGCGCACCTTGATGTCTTCGGCCAGCATGCCGGCGAAGTCTTTGTTGCTTGCGTACCAGCGGCTGGACCAGTTACGGCTGACCGCGAGGCGGAAGCCGGTTGGGTGGATTTTCTGTCCCATAGTTCTTCCAGCCTTAATTGCCAACCGTCACGTACACATGGCACGTGGGCTTGCTGATGCGATTACCGCGACCCTTGGCGCGCGCGGTGAAGCGCTTGAGCGTGGCGCCCTGCTCGACGTAGATGGTCTTGACCTTCAGTTCGTCGATGTCGGCACCGTCGTTGTGCTCGGCGTTGGCGATGGCCGACTCGAGCACCTTCTTGATGATCACAGCGGCCTTCTTCTGCGTGAACTGCAGAACGTTGAGCGCTTGATCGACCTTCTTGCCGCGGATCAAGTCAGCGACCAGACGGCCCTTGTCGACCGAAAGGCGGACGCCGCGGAGGACTGCACGTGTTTCAGACATGGTCGTTCCTTACTTCTTCTGGACTTTCTTGTCCGCGGGGTGCCCCTTGAACGTGCGCGTGAGCGCAAATTCGCCGAGCTTGTGGCCGACCATCTGGTCGGTGATGTACACGGGCACGTGCTGCTTGCCGTTGTGCACGGCAATGGTCAGGCCGATGAACTCGGGCAGGACCATCGAGCGACGCGACCAGGTCTTGATCGGCTTCTTGTCCTTGTTCGTCACGGCCTTGTCGGCCTTGGCCACGAGGTGGTGGTCGACGAACGGACCCTTTTTGAGAGAGCGAGTCATGTGCTAACCCTTACTTCTTGCGACGCGACACGATGAAGACTTGCGTGCGCTTGTTGTTACGGGTGCGATAACCCTTGGTCAGATTGCCCCATGGGTCGACAGGATGACGGCCTTCGCCGGTCTTGCCTTCGCCGCCACCGTGCGGGTGGTCGACCGGGTTCATCACCACGCCGCGAACGGTCGGGCGGATACCCATCCAGCGCTTCACACCGGCCTTGCCGAGCTGGCGCAGGCTGTGTTCTTCGTTGGCGACTTCACCGATGGTGGCGCGGCATTCGACGTGCACGCGGCGCACTTCACCCGAGCGCATGCGGACCTGGGCGTAGACGCCTTCGCGGGCCAGCAGCGTTGCGGACGTACCTGCCGAGCGAGCGATCTGCGCGCCTTTGCCGGGTTGCAGTTCGATGCAGTGGATGGTCGAGCCGACGGGGATGTTGCGGATCGGCAGCGTGTTGCCGGCGCGGATCGGGGCTTCCGAACCGCTCAGCAGCGTTGCACCGGCTTCCAGCCCGCGCGGGGCGATGATGTAGCGGCGCTCGCCGTCGGCGTAGCACACCAGCGCGATGTGGGCGGTGCGGTTCGGGTCGTACTCGATGCGTTCGACCTTGGCCGGGATACCGTCCTTGTTGCGCACGAAGTCCACCACGCGGTAGTGGTGCTTGTGGCCACCACCCTTGTGACGGGTCGTGATGTGACCGTTGTTGTTGCGACCGGCCTTCTGGAACTGGGGTTCCAGAAGGGGGGCGTGAGGAGCACCCTTGTACAGGTGGTCCCGCGAGATCTTCACCGCGCCGCGTTGGCCCGGCGAAGTGGGTTTCATCTTGATGACGGCCATGATTAAGCGCCTTCCCCGACGAGGTTGAGCTCTTGACCAGCCTTCAGCGTGACATAGGCCTTGCGAACGTTGTCGCGACGACCCATCGACTTGCCGAAGCGCTTGGACTTGCCCTTGGTATTGAGCACCGACACGCCCTGGACTTCGACCTTGAACATCAGTTCAACAGCGGCCTTGATCTCTGGCTTGGTGGCGTCCTGCAGCACCTTGAAGGTGACGGCATTGGACTTCTCGCCGACCATCGTGGCCTTTTCGGACACGACCGGGGCGACCAGCACGTTCATCAGGCGACCTTCGTCGAACTGACGCTGCTTGGGAGTAGGGTTCATGCGGCTCATGCGAACATCTCCTTGAGCTTGTCGACGGCACCCTTGGTGACCAGCACCTTCTTGTAGTGAACCAGCGACACCGGATCGGCGTAGCGCGGCTCGACCACGAGCACGTTGACGAGATTGCGCGAGGCCAGATACAGGTTCTCGTCGACTTCTTCGGCGATCACGAGCACGGACTCAAGGTTCATCGCCTTGAACTTGGCGGCCAGCGCCTTGGTCTTGGGCGAGTCGACCTTGATCGAATCGACCACGGCCAGACGGCCTTCGCGAGCGAGCTGCGAGAAGATCGACGCCATGCCGGCGCGGTACATCTTCTTGTTGATCTTCTGCGAGAAGTTTTCGTCGGGCATGTTCGGGAAAATCCGGCCACCCCCGCGCCACAGCGGCGAGGACGTCATACCAGCACGGGCGCGGCCCGTTCCCTTTTGCTTGAAAGGCTTCTTGGTCGAGTGCTTGACCTGCTCGCGGTCCTTCTGGGCGCGCGTGCCTTGGCGGGCGTTGGCCTGGAATGCGACGACGATCTGGTGAACCAGGTCTTCGTTGTAGTCACGGCCGAACACGGTCTCGGGGGCGTCGTACTTCGACGCGGCCTGGCCTTGTTCGTTCAGGAGTTCGAGTTCCATTACTTGGCTCCTTCAGCGGCTTGCGGCTTGGCCTTGACGGCCGGACGCACGGTGACGAAGCCACCCTTCGAGCCGGGGATCGCGCCCTTGATCAGGAGCAATTGACGCGCTTCGTCGATGCGGATCACGTCGAGGTTCTGGGT
>NZ_JBFUCI010000272.1:0-8725 GCF_056405335.1 Variovorax sp. P1_H12_2 | reverse complement strand
CAAGGCGGCGGCATCGCTCGACGGCAGGACCGCGCTCGAAAACGGCAGCAGCCAGTGGATCACCGCCGAGGCGGCGCGCGCCGACGGCCACGCCTGGCGGGCCMGCGCCGGCGCCATCCTGACCGGCGTGGGCACGGTGATCGAGGACAACCCCCGGCTCGACGTGCGCGGGGTCGACACCGTACGCCAGCCGCCCCTGGTGATCGTCGACAGCCGCCTGCAGACGCCGCCCGACGCGCGCCTCTTCGACATCCAGGATCGTCCGGTCTGGATCTACGCGGCCGCGCGCAACGACGACAGGGCCCGCGCGCTCGAGGCGCGCGGTGCCACCGTGCACTGCCTGGCCGATGCCGCCGGCAAGGTCGACCTCCCGGCGCTGCTCGGCGACCTCGCCCGGCGAGAAGTCAACGAGCTTCACGTCGAGGCCGGCCACAAGCTCAATGGCTCGCTGATGCGCGAAGGCCTGGTCGACGAACTGCTGATCTACCTGGCGCCGAAGTTCATCGGCGACGGCCTGGGCATCGCCAGCCACCCCCATGCGGGCGGCGCCCTGACATCGCTCGGCGCCGCGCTGGCGCTCGAATTCCAGTCCTTCGAGGCCATCGGACCCGATCTCCGGATCGTCGCCCGGGTCGCCGGCCGGGATCACTTTTAGGACCGCGTCGAAAGACCGACCCGCATCTCTGCGAAAATGCGCTCATGTTCACCGGAATCATTACCGGCGTGGGGCGCATCGCCGCCGTCCACGACCTCGGCAGCTCTTCATCCCACGGCAAGCGGCTCAGCATTGCGGTGCCCGACGGCTATCTGGACGACGTGGGGCTCGGCGACAGCATCGCGCTCAACGGCGCCTGCATGACCGTCACCACGCTCGATCCAGCCCAAAAGCAGTTCACCATCGACATTTCCGCCGAATCGCTGGACAAGACGGCCGGCCTGTCCGATCCCGCGACGCGCGTGAATCTGGAGAAGGCGCTGCGCGCCAGCGACCGCCTGGGCGGCCACATCGTCTCGGGCCATGTCGACGGCATCGGCATCGTGAATCGCTTCGCGGCCGTCGG
The DNA here is from genome assembly GCF_056405335.1 of Variovorax sp. P1_H12_2. NCBI lineage: Bacteria > Pseudomonadati > Pseudomonadota > Betaproteobacteria > Burkholderiales > Comamonadaceae > Variovorax > Variovorax sp. P1_H12_2. The sequence goes on along the minus strand of NZ_JBFUCI010000272.1, from coordinate 7,664 downwards.
CGAGAGCTGGGAACTGCGCGTGCTCGCGCCGCCCGCGCTGGCCCGCTTCCTCGCCTACAAGGGCTCGATCACCGTCAACGGCGTGAGCCTGACGGTCAACAGCGTCAGCGACGGCCCGGACGGCAGCGAAGTCAGCATCAACCTGATTCCGCACACGGTGGAAAACACCGCACTCGGCGGCCTGAAGCCCGGCAGCCGGGTCAACCTCGAAATCGACACCGTCGCCCGCTACGTGGAGCGCATGCTCCAGGCCGGCGTCATCCAACCACCCCAGAAAGACAGCACCCCATGAACGCCTCCGTCACGCCGATCGGCGCCCCGCGCAGCGGCCGTGCGCCCGCGCCCATTTCCCCGGTCGAGGAGATCGTGGCCGAGCTGCGCGCCGGCCGGATGGTGATCCTGGTCGACGAGGAAGACCGCGAAAACGAGGGCGACATCGTGCTCGCCGCCGACCACGTGACGCCCGAGGCGATCAACTTCATGGCGCGCCATGCGCGCGGCCTGATCTGCCTCACCTTGTCGCGCGAGATGTGCGAGCGGCTGCAACTGCCGCCGATGGTGGCGCGCAACGGCGCCAAACATTCGACCGCCTTCACGGTCTCGATCGAGGCCGCCGAAGGCGTGACCACCGGCATCTCGGCGGCCGACCGCTCGCGCACGGTGCAGGCGGCGGTGGCGCCCGACGCGGTCGCCTCCGACCTGGTCCAGCCCGGCCACATCTTCCCGCTGCAGGCGGTCGACGGCGGCGTGCTGATGCGCGCCGGCCATACCGAGGCGGGTTGCGATCTCGCGGCCATGGCCGGCTGCTCGCCGGCTTCGGTGATCTGCGAGGTGATGAACGAGGACGGCACCATGGCGCGCCTGCCCGACCTGCAGCTCTTCGCGGCCGAGCACGACATCAAGATCGGCACCATCGCGGCCCTGATCGAACACCGCAGCCACACCGAAACGCTGATCGAGAAGGTCGGCTGCCGCGAGATCCAGACCGCCTGGGGCCCGTTCACGGCGCATGCGTTCAAGGACAAGCCCAGCCGCGGCGTGCACCTGGCGCTGGTGCGCGGCAAGTGGAATGCCGGCGACACGGTGGACGTGCGCGTGCACGAGCCGCTCTCGGTGCTCGACGCGCTCGAAGTCAATCGCGGCCTGCATTCGTGGAGCCTCGACGCCAGCCTGGCCCATATCGCCGGCCAGGGCCAGGGCGTGGCCGTGCTGCTGAACTGCGGCGAGACCGGCGCCGAGCTGCTGTCGCAATTCGACGGCACCGCACGCCCGGCGCAGGCGCCGGAGCGCGGCCGCATGGACCTGCGCAGCTACGGCATCGGCGCCCAGATCCTGCGCGAGTGCGGGGTCCACAAGATGAACCTCCTTGGCACGCCGCGCCGCATGCCGAGCATGGCCGCCGGGTACGGTCTTGAAATCGCCGGCTACATCACGAAAGACGAGAGCTGATGCAACACGCGAACAAGGGCGCCGACGTCGCGCTCGACGGCAAGGGACTGCGCATCGGGATCGTGCAGGCGCGCTTCAACGAAGACATCACGGATGCGCTGGCTACGGCCTGCCGCGCCGAGCTGGCGGCGCTCGGCGTCGCCGAGGCCGACATCGAGCACCTGAGCGTGCCGGGCGCGCTCGAAGTCCCGGTGGCCCTGCAGGCGCTGGCCGAGCGCCAGCGCTACCACGCGCTGGTCGCGCTCGGCTGCATCATCCGCGGCGAGACCTACCACTTCGAGCTGGTGGCCAACGAATCCGGCGCCAGCGTGAGCCGGCTGGCGCTGGACTACCGCATCCCGATCGCGAACGCGATCCTCACCACCGAAAACCTCGAACAGGCCGTGGCGCGACAGACCGACAAGGGCCGCGACGCCGCGCGCGTGGCGGTCGAGATGGCGCGGCTGCTCGCCACCCTTTCATGACCGACGACACCAAAGCATCCAGCGGCAAGCCGCGCCAGACCCGCACCGGGCTCACCAGCACGGGGGCCCGCAAGGCCTCCGCCAAGTCGAACCGCAGCCGGGCGCGCGAGTTCGCGCTGCAGGCGCTCTACCAGCACCTCGTGGGTCGCAACGATGCGGCGTCCATCGACCAGTTCACGCGCGACCTGGCCGGCTTCCACAAGGCCGACGCGGCGCACTACGACGCGCTGCTGCACGGCTCGATCGAAGGCGCGGCCGAACTCGACGCGCTGATCGTGCCGCTGCTCGACCGCAAGCTCGAGGAGATCTCGCCCGTCGAGCATGCCGTGATGTGGATCGGCGTCTACGAGTTCCAGAATTGCCTCGACGTGCCCTGGCGCGTGGTGCTCAACGAGTGCATCGAGCTGACCAAGGAATTCGGCGGCACCGACGGCCACAAGTATGTCAACGCGGTGCTCAATGGCCTCGCCCCCCAATTGCGCCGCGACGAGGTCGAGGCCGACCGATTGACCGGCAAGGCCAAGCCATGAGGATTTCGAGCCGCGCTGAGCGCATCGAGCCCTTCTACGTGATGGAAGTGGCCAAGGCGGCCTCGAAGCTCGCGCGCGAGGTCGCGCACACCGACCGGCCGATGATCTTCCTGAACATCGGCGAGCCCGACTTCACCGCGCCGCCGCTGGTGCAGGAAGCGGCCGCGCGCGCGGTGCGCGCCGGCGCCACGCAGTACACGCAGGCCACCGGCCTCGATCACTTGCGCGAGCGCATCAGCGGCTGGTACGCCGAGCGCTTCAAGGTGGACGTGYCGGCGCGCCGCATCGTGATCACGGCCGGCGCCTCGGCGGCCCTGCAACTCGCCTGCCTGGCCCTGATCGAGGCCGGCGACGAGATGCTGCTGCCGGACCCGAGCTATCCCTGCAACCGCCACTTCGTGACCGCGGCCGACGGCCGTGCCGTGCTGGTGCCGACCACCGCGGCCGAGCGCTTCCAACTCAGCGCCGCCAAGGTCGAGGCCGCATGGACCGAACGCACCCGCGGCGTGCTGCTGGCCTCGCCGTCGAACCCGACCGGCACCTCGATCGCGCCCGACGAACTGCGCCGCATCCACGAGGTCGTGAGCGCGCGCGGCGGCATCACGCTGATCGACGAGATCTATCTCGGCCTGTCGTACGACGATGCCTTCGGCCAGACGGCGCTGGCGATCGACGACCAGGTGATCAGCATCAACAGCTTCAGCAAGTACTTCAACATGACCGGCTGGCGCCTCGGCTGGCTGGTGGTGCCGGATGCACTGGTGCCGGCCGTGGAGCGCCTGGCGCAGAACCTCTTCATCTGCGCCAGCACGGTGTCGCAGTACGCGGCGCTCGCCTGCTTCGAAACCGACAGCATTGCCGAATACGAACGCCGGCGGGCCGAGTTCAAGGCGCGCCGCGACTGGTTCATCCCGCAGCTCCAGGCGCTCGGCCTCGAGGTGCCGGTGATGCCCGATGGCGCCTTCTACGCCTGGGCCGACTGTTCCTCGTTCGCCGGGAAGCTCGGCATCTCGGGCAGCTGGGATTTCGCCTTCGAGGCCATGAAGCAGGCCCATGTCGCGGTCACGCCGGGCCGCGACTTCGGTGCCGCCGAGACCGGGCGCTTCATCCGTTTCTCGACCGCCAGCTCGATGGCACACCTCGAGGAATCGATCGCCCGCCTGCGCGCCTGGGCCGGCGCCGCGGTCCCTGCATGAGCGCAGCGCCGCGCCGCCCCAAGCACGCTGGCACCGCAGTGCGAAGCACGAAGGTGCGCCGATGAGCTTCGCGCTGCCGATCCGCGTCTACTGGGAGGACACCGATGCCGGCGGCATCGTGTTCTATGCCAACTACCTCAAGTTCATGGAGCGCGCCCGCACCGAGTGGCTGCGCTCGATGGGCATTGCGCAGCGCCAGCTGCGCGAGGACACCGGCGGCATTTTCGTGGTCAGCGAGACCCAGCTCAAGTACCACCGCCCCGCCCGGCTCGACGACGAACTGCTGGTTACAGCCGAGCTGCGCCAGATCGGCTCGGCGTCACTGATAATCGCCCAGCGCGTGCTATCAAATTCAGAGCAATCCGCAAGCGACGTGGCGGCCGGTCCCGCCCTGTTGTGCGAGGGCACGATTCGCATCGGCTGGGTCGATGCGGCCAGCTTGCGTCCTGCGCGCATCCCGCGCCAAGTTTCGGGAACCCTCGAGCACTTCGCCGGTTCCATGTCTCAACCTCTCAAGCCATGAATCAACAAGACCTGTCGATCCTCTCCCTCCTGATCCACGCCAGCCTGCCGGTGCAGCTCGTGGTGCTGCTGCTGATCCTGGTTTCCGTTGCCAGCTGGGCAGCGATCTTCCGCAAGTACTTCGCGCTCAAGCGCACGCGCTCGTTGAACGATGACTTCGAACGCGACTTCTGGTCCGGCACCAGCCTGAACGAGCTGTTCTCCTCGGCCGCGCAGAACGCCAAGTTCGCCGGCCCGATGGAGCGCATCTTCGCCTCCGGCATGCGCGAATACCAGAAGCTGCGCGAACGCCACGTCTCGGATGCCGCCACCCTGCTCGACGGTGCACGCCGCGCGATGCGGGCCAGCTACCAGCGCGAACTCGATGCGGTCGAGCAGAACCTGTCCTTCCTGGCGACGGTCGGCTCCGTCTCTCCCTATGTCGGCCTGTTCGGCACGGTCTGGGGGATCATGCACGCCTTCACCGGCCTGGCCGCGCTGGCCCAGGTAACGCTCTCGACCGTGGCACCCGGCATCGCCGAAGCGCTGGTCGCCACCGCGATCGGCCTGTTCGCGGCGATCCCCGCGGTGGTCGCCTACAACCGCTTCGCGCGCGAGATCGACAAGATCGCGATCGCGCTCGAGACCTTCATCGAGGAGTTCTCGAACATCCTGCAGCGCAACCTGACGGCCCACGTGAACCCGGCCACGGTGACCCCGGCCGGCGGCCGCTGAACGGAGCACCGCACCATGCCCGCCATGTCCTCCCGCGGCCGCGGCCGCCGCACGATCAACGAGATCAACATGGTCCCGTTCATCGACGTGATGCTGGTGCTGCTGATCATCTTCATGGTCACGGCGCCGCTGATCACGCCGAGCGTCATCAACCTGCCCACCGTCGACAAGGCCAACAAGCAGCCCGACCGCCCGATCGAGATCGTGATCAAGAGCGATGACGAAGTGCAGATCAAGAAGGATTCGTCCACCGGCACCGGCGGCAGCTCGATCCCGATGACGCAGATCGGCGCGGCCGCCAAGACCGCCCAGGGCGGCGACGCCGACCGGCCGGTGGTCATCAGCGCCGACAAGACCGTCAAGTACGAGACCGTGGTGAAGGCGATGAACCAGTTGAAGCGCAGCGGCATCGAGCGCGTCGGCCTCTCGGTCCAGACCACCGGCGCGAAGTGATGTCGCTGGCCGCCRACCGTCCCGAATTCGCGCCACCGCCGCAGCGCGGCACCCCGCGCGCCGTGGCGCTGGCGCTGATCGCCCATGCCCTGCTGATCGCGGCGCTGACCTGGGGCGTGAACTGGCGGCGCGAGGCCGAGAACGACGCGGTCGAGGCCGAGCTGTGGTCCTCGACCATCCAGCAGGCCGCACCGCGCGCCGTGGCGCCGGTGCCCGTACCGCCGGCCCCGACCCCCACGCCGGCACCGCCGCCGCCCCCACCGCCTCCACCTCCACCCCAGGCGGTACGGCCACCGGAACCGACGCCGGTTCCCAAGCAGCCCGACATCGCGCTCGAACGCGAGAAGAAGCTGAAGGAGCAGAAGGAACGCGAGCGCGAGCTCGAACAGCAGGCCCAGCAGCAGAAGAAGCTCGAAGCGGCGAAGAAGGCGGCGCAGGAAAAGCGCGAGGCCGAGGCCCGCGAGCGCGCCGAGGACGAGGCCGAGCGCAAGAAGGAAGAACAGAAGAAGCTGGCCGAGCAGAAGCGCAAGCAGGAGGCCGAGGCCAAGCAGGCCGAAGCCGCGAAAAAGAAGGAAGCCGAGGCCAAGCAGGCGGCCCAGGCCGCGGCCGACCGCTCGGCCACGCTCAAGCGCATGCAGGCGATGGCGGGCTCGGGCGGCGAAGGCGCCGCGGCGAAGTCCTCGGGCCCGTCGGGCAGCTACGGTGGCAAGGTCAACGCAGCCGTACGACCCAATGTCGTCTTCCCCGGCGTAGACCTTGTGAGCGGCAATCCAGTCGCCGAGTTCGATGTCCGGCTGGCACCCGACGGCACCATCGTCGGCACGCCGGTACTGGTCAAGTCCAGCGGACTTCCAGCCTGGGACGAGGCCGCCCTTCGCGCCTTGCAGAAGACCGAAAAACTGCCACGCGACATCGACGGCAGCGTGCCGCCGCGGCTGATCGTGGCGCTAAGGCCGAAGTCCTGAGGACTCAGGCAGACGGCACGATCCGCGGCCCGGCCAGCCGATCGATCAAGGCGTGCGCGGCGATCGCCGAAAGGCATCCGATCGCCATGCCGATCGCGATGTCCAGCGGGTAGTGCACGCCGACGACCACCCGTGAAATGCCCACGAGGCCGGCGAGCGCAAGCAGGAGGCCGCCCACCGACCGGTAGCGCGGCACGAGCAGAAACGAGAACGCCAAGGCACCGTAGGCGGTGGCGTGGCTGCTCGGAAACGACGGGCTCGGACCGTGCGCCAGGTGCTGGTAGCCCAGGCCGCTCTCGAAGGGCCGCGGCCGATCCCATGCCAGTCCGATGAGTTCGCAAGCCAGGCTGCCCAGCAGGATCGCCAGGACGGCGGCCACGACGGGCCTGACCAGGGGCCGCCATCGATGAATCGCCAGACCCGCCAGGAGCGCCAGCAACAGCCAATGGGCGTGGACGGACAGGAAGTACCCCGCCTCGACCAGCCACCTCCGATCGCCCGCATCCGCGTTCAGCAGCAGGAACAGCTCCCGGTCCAGCGCAATCATGGGGGCGGCCGCTGTGGCGCTATTCGTAGACCACCGACGCCTTGCCCGCCTCGGCCTGCGCCGTCCAGCTCGCCAGTGCCGCATCGGTCGGAAAGAACTTCGCCCGCTCGCCCAGTTGCAGCTCGACCTGCGCTCCGCCGCGTGCCAGCGACAGGCGCACGCCCAGCCCCTGCAGCAGTTCGCCATGCTCGCTCTGCTCGGTGCGCGGCGGAAAATCCTTCACCAGCCGCGCGATGTCGGGCGCCTTGCCGTTGACCGCCACGCGCAGGAACTTGCCGAAGCGGCAGCGCGCCGTCGCCAGGTCCCACACCTGCTGGACCTGGAAGCGGGCCTCGAAGCCGCCGCGGCCCGGCTGCAGGCGTCCGCTCACGATCACCAGTTCGTCGTCCTTGAGCACGTTGCGGTTGGCGTTGAACAGCGCATCGTCGGCCGTCGCATCGATGGCGCCCGACTTGTCGTCGAGCTTGAAGATGGCGAGCCGGCCGCGCTGGCCGTTGATCATGCGGAAGTCGCTCACGATGCCCGCGATCACCTGTTGGTCGCGGCTGTCGAGCAGGTCGTCGATCTCGCGCTTGCAGAAGCGCCGCACCTCGTGCGCGACCTCGTCGAACAGGTGCCCCGACAGGTAGAAGCCGACCGCGGTCTTCTCGTAGGTCAGGCGCTCCTTCACGCCCCAGGGCGTGGCGTCGATCATGTCGGGCTCCTGCGTCGCCGAGCCGTGCTCGCTGTCGCCGAAGATGTCGACCTGCGCCGCGTTCGCCTGGGTCGCACTGGCGAACTCGAAGGCCCGGTCGACCGAGGCGATCAGCGAGGCCCGGTTCTGC
>NZ_JBFUCI010000271.1:0-8732 GCF_056405335.1 Variovorax sp. P1_H12_2 | reverse complement strand
TCGATAGAGGGCGCTGTGCTGCCGTGGCGGCGAGGGGCGGGCGGCGGTCGATCTGCAGGGCGAGGGCTTCGGTGCCCGCGCCGGCCGCTCCAGCGGCCATAGGCAGCGCGACAGCCGCCGCCGCGGCCATCCCCAGCGCCGCCTGCCGCACGCGGCTCTGGCGCTCGCTGATGCCCTCGGCGGCGCCGTTGCTGATCTCGTTGCCCGCCAGCATGAAGACGCGGCTGGGGCTCTTGATGCCAAGCTTCTCCTTGAACCACCCGATGGCCGCCTCGCCGGCGCCGGTGATGGCCGTCTTGACCGCGCCGAGCGCACCGGTGATGCCGTTCGCCAGGCCCTCGATGATCGCGCTGCCGAAGGCGGCGAAGCGGGCCGGCAGCGCCGCGAACCAGGTCATGGCATCGTTGAAGACGGCTTTCACGGTCTGCCACAGGCCATCGAAAAAGGCGCTGATCGGTTCCCAGTACTTGTAGATCAGGAAGGCCGCCACCGCGATGGCGGTGATGAGCAGCCCGATCGGATTCATGAGCAGTGCGCGGCCGATGAACAGGATGGCCCGGCCGGCTGCCAGCAGGCCGCTCATCAGCGGGCCCTTGAGGGTCGACGCGAGCGGGCCGATGACGCTGGTGGCCTGCGCGAACAGAAAGCGCATCAAGAAGACCTTGCCCGCTACCAGTGCCAGCGGCACCAGCAGCGCGCCGGCCAGCGCGATCAGGGCCGAGATGGCCGCCGCCACCTTCAGCACGCCGCCGACCAGGCCGGGGTTGGCCGCGACCCATTGCGCGAAGCGTTCCAGCAGCGGGTTGACCAGGTTCAGCAGATCGGTCAGCGCGGGCTTGAGCGTGTCGCCCAGCGCCGCGCCGGTGTTGAAGAGCCGGTTCTTCGTCATCTGCCACCGGGCAGAGATCGTGTCGTTCCGGGCCGAGGCCTCCCGGCGCATCGAGCCCTGCGCCTGCGGGCCCCGGGCAAGCTCCAGTTGCCGCTGCAGCTCCTCGGGCTTGTCGACCAGCTTGGCCAGCGTGTCGGAATGCTCCATGCCCACCAGTTCGACCATCACGCCGATCTGCTTCTCGCGCGGCAGCGCGCGGATGGCGCCGATCACCTCGAGCAGGGTGCCGGTCGCGTCCTTCGACATGCCGGTCTGCACGTCGGCCGACTTCAGCCCGATCTCCGCCATGGCGGACTGGAACTTCTTCGTGCCCTTGGTCGCCGCCGCGAACTTCTGCACCATCGCGTTGGCGGCGGTACCGGCCGTTTCCTCTCGCTCGCCGAGGGTCAGCAGCGTGGAGCCGAGCGCGGCGGCATCGCGCGCCGACATCGCCACGGTCGAGATCACGCCCGAGGTGCGGTTCAGGAAGCCGATGATGTCGCTTCCCTTGCTGATGGCGTTGTCGTCCAGGAAGTTGATGGAGTCGGCCAGGCCCTCGATCTCGGTGAGCTGGATCTTGAAGTTCTTCGCCACCTTGCCCATGGCCTCGGTGATCTCGCCGGGCACGGCGTCGAAGGCGGTGGCCATCATCGCGGCGGTGCGGGTGAAGCTCTGCAGCTCGTCGGTCGGCACCTCCATGCGCGCGGCGGCGGTCACCATCTCGGCGATCTCGGTGGTGGCGATCGGGATCTCGTGGCTCAGCGCGCGCACCTGCTCCTCGATGGCGCGGTACACCGGCGTGAGCTGGCCCAGCTCGTCGCGCGCGCCGGGCACCTGGCGGGCGATGCCGAGCATGGCGTCCTCATGCGCCGCAAAGCTCTGCACAGGGCCCAGCACCGCCTGCACGCCGCGCGAGCCGGCCGCGTAGGCGCCGTAGCCGGCGCCGGCGGCCATGCCGGTGTGGAGCATGGCCTTGCCGTGCTGGGCCTTGAGTTGGGCGGCGCGGCGCTGCTGCTCGCCCTGGCGCCGCAGGGCGGCCGTCTGGGTATTGATCGAGGCGGTGGTGGACTCGATCTCGCCGCGCAGACGCCGCTCGTGCGTGCCGAGTGCGCTGGTGCTGATGCCGGCGGTGGCCAGGCGGTCGCGCAGCTGCTGGGCGCGCTGCTGCTGCCGCTGGAACTGCTCGCCGAGGGCGGCGGCCTCCTTGCGCGCGGCGTTGAAGTCGCGGGTCAGCGCCTTGGTGGGGGTGGCCGTCTGCGCCATCTGCTGGGCGAACTGCCGGGCGCGGGCCTGCGCGGCCTGCATGTCGGTGGCGGTGCTGCGCAGGCCGGTGCGGACTTCGCGGAACTGGCCGACGGCCTTCTGCTGCTCGTCGAGTTCCTTCAGCCYGGCGCGGGTCTCCTTGAGCACGCGGGCGGCGTCGCCGCTCGCATTCTTGATCTGCCGCAGCGGCGCGGTGGCCTTGTCGATGGCCTGCAGGATGACCTGCAGCCGCAGGTCATTGGAGGCCAAGGGCGCCTCCGCTGCGGGTCAGTCTTCGGCGAGCAGGGCTTCGATCTCTTCGGCCCTGGCGCGATGCTCCTTGGCGCTTTCGTACGCCCAGACGCCCGACAGCATCCCGAGCGGGAACAGCAGCGCACCGATCCACACCACGATGGCGAGCGCGGCCAGGATGACGATGAGGATGGTGAGGAACATGGAGAGCCATCGTAGGGTCAGTCCTGCGCTTCGTGCCGCTCGCGGGCGCGCTCGCGCCAGGCCATCAGCTCTTCGAGCGAGAAATCAGCCATTTCCGATGGCCCCCAATGAAAAATCACCGCCAGATCCGCCATGGCGTCCTCTACGCGCTCGGGGAGATGGAGGCCAGCGCTGCCCTCGGCAGCAAAAAACCCGACACCATGGTGCCGATCTGCACCAGGTCGGCCGGGTCCATGTCGCCGATCTCCTGCTTGAGGATCATGGGCGTGCTGATGCGCGGCAGCACGGTGCACAGGGCGTTCACGTCCATCTGCAGCAGGTCGGTGAGCGAGATGCCGCGCAGCTCGCCGGACTTCGGTTTGCGCAGCGTGATGCGYTCGATGGTGGTGTCGCCGCGGCGGAGGGGCGTGTCGAGGGTGATGGTGTTGGCGGTGGTGTCGTTCAGGTCGTCCATGGCTGTCTCGCTGAGGTGGTTGGGGTTCACAGGCCGATCGCCGCACGGATGTCAGCCATCAGATCCCGGCCGTCCACGTACTCGACCATGTTGACCAGGTCGATCTCGATGACGGTGCTGCCGTCGATGCTCAGCTTGTAGTAGCTCAGCGCGCTGGTCACCTTGATCTCGGTGAGGTCGCCGGCCTTGCTGGTGCCGGGGTCGATCTCGGTATGCCGTCCGCGCACCACGATCTCCAGCGCGCCGACGTTGCCGGTGCCGGCGTCCTGCAGCGCGCCGGCGAAGCGCAGCAGCAGGGCGTCGTGGCGGGCCGCGCCCCACTGGCCGAACAGGTCGCGCAGGTAGCCGGCGGCGGTCCACTGCAGCTCCAGGCCTTCCATGCCGAGGTCTTCCTTGATCGGGCCGTTCATGCCGCCGGCGCGGTAGTCCTCGGTCTTGCGGGTGAGCTTGGGCAGCGTGACTTCGGGCACTTCGCCCAGGTAGGCGCGGCCGTCGTTGAAGAGGGTGAAGTTCTTGAGCTTGCGGGGGAGGGACATGGCGTGTTCCTTCGTGGTTCAACAGGTCAGGCCGTGGCGACGCGCGCGGCAAAGTCGGCGAAGTAGCGGTCGGTGATGCGCTGGCGAAAACTCAGGTCCTCGATCGGCGGGATCGGCGTGTAGTCGTAGTCGATCACCAGCTTGCCGCTCTTGAGCGTCTCCTTCTGGTTGATCTCCTCGTCGTACCAGGCCGAGCCGTCGAGCAGGTAGCCGCCGGCCTTCAGTTCGCGGAACTTGGCGTTCACGCCTTCGAGGATGTCCTTCACGATGCTCGGGTGCATGGGCTTGTCGACCGCCCACATGTGCGCCTCGGCGATGCTGTCGGCCAGCACCTGGGCGGTGCGGGTGGCCGACTCGAAAGCGAACAGCGGCTCGTCGCTGCAGGTGCGCGAGCCCCAGAAGCGGTAGCCGTTGCTGTTGATCAGTGTGGTGACGTCCGCCGCGTTGAGCACGCCGGCGTCGGTGGCCGGGTTCTGCAGGTCCCAGTAGATGTCCTTCGAGATGCCGAGCACGCCGTTGACCGCGACGTTCGAGAGCGTCTTGTGCCAGCCGGTGTCGTTGTCGATCTTGGCGCGCAGGCCGAGCGCGCAGGCGGCCGCGGGTACGTTGGCACGGGCGTTGGCGCTGCTGTCCCAGTTCTGGAACTCGGGGTAGATCACCATCAGTTCGCGGGCGCCGAATTCCTTGCGGTAGGCGATGGCGTCTGGGACGCTCTGGCACTCCCAGGCGCCGACGTAGGCGAAGCCGCGCAGCTGCTGCGCGACGCTGGCGAGACCGGCCGCCACCGGTTGCGTGTCGAGGCCCGGCGCGCCCAGGATGCGCGGCTTGATGCCGAGCACGGCCTGCGCCGCCAGCAGGGCCTTCATGCCCGTGTACCTGCCCTGGGTCGAGACGGTGCCGAGCACGTGCGTGGTGGTGGCTGCCTGGTCTTCGCCCGGCGCGACCCGGACCACGATGGTGACGGGCCGCGCCTGGTCGGCAATGGCCTGCAGCGTGCGCGCGAGCGTGCCCGAGGTCCCGGCCTTGGCGAGGGCGGCGTAGACGTTGGTGATGAGCACCGGCGTGTCGAGCGGGAAGGCGAGTGGGTCGGCATCGGGCGCGGTGGCGACCAGGCCGATCACGGAGGTCTGGATGGTGCGGATGGGCCGCGTGCCCTCGGTGAGTTCGAGGACGCGCACGCCGTGGTGGTAGTCGGTGAGGGACATGGGGGTGCTCCTGTGGAAGTGGTGGTCGGCGGATGGCGTCAGGCGGATGCGGCGGGTGCAGCGGTTGCAGCGGATGCGGCCGGCTGCTCGAGCGGCGGCACGATCAGGCGGGGCAGCAGGTCGGCCAGGGCCTCGGGGGTGGGTTCTTCGGCCTCGCCGGCCTGCACGCGCGCCAGCAGCGCGTAGCAGGCGTCCCACACCAGCGAGCGCCAGGCGCGCAGCGCCCGGCCTTCGTTCTGGAACTTGGGCACCGCGGGCTCTTCGGCGTAGGTCACGGYGGTCTTCATGTCGTCGTAGCCGCAGGCGCGCGCCGTGGCGTCGAGGTGCGCCTGCACCCGGTCGCGCAGCGCGGCCAGGCGCTCTTCGAAGCTGGGCTCGCGAGGCGGGGTCGGGGCCGGGGGCTCCGGCGCCGCCGCGGGCTGCGGCGTGGGGGGTAGCTCCTCCAGCACCCAGCTGCGGTCGACCAGCACGGCGCGCATGCCGGCCGGCACGGGCGGCGGCGCCACATCGGTGGCGAGGGCGGGGTTGAGCAGCGCGTGGACGGGCTTGCCCTCGCGCTCGGTCTCGACCGGGTCGAGCGGATGCGGCGAGCTGCCCAGCAGCACGCGGGTGTCGGGGTCGATCAGGTAGATGGTCTTGGTCATGTGCCGGCCTCGGGGCTTCAGTAGCTGACCCAGGCGGTCAACGCGACGTTTCGCGGCCGGGTCGCCGAGAAAAAGCCGCCGTTGAATGGCGCCGCCACTGGGGGGGTGTTGGCGCTATAGACGGGGCCGGCCCCGGGGTAGAGCGCGGGGAGCACGGCGTCGCTTCCGTAGTCGACGAGGCCTGTGGCCTTGCCGGCCAGGAAGGAGATGTTGATCGCGTCCGTGTTGTCGTCATATCCGCCGACCAGCGTCGCCTTCTGAAACGACCTGAGGGCTCGGCCTGCGTCCACGCCGCGGCCGTTGTCCAGGCAGCGGATGAACTCGCCGCGCAGGTCGACGAGCGAGAAGGTGCCTGCCCCCGAGAGGCCGAGCCGTGCGACCAGGTCGGGGTAGTTGGCCTGGTTGTAGGCCACGTCGCCGCGGATCGGCAGGTAGCCCGGAATGCTGGCTGGGTTGTCGTAGCTGTACTGCACCATCCCGGGCTGGTGCCAGGGCGCGCGCACATAGGCGCTGCCGCTCCACACCATCTGCCGCAGGTGCGGCGCGGTGACGGTGATGACGTGGCCGACATGGGTCTTGGGCACCGTGGCGAAGGCGCCGCGAAACGCGTAGACCGGGTGCGGGTCGTCCAGCGCTTCGTGCGCGGCCACGGCGGTGCCCAGCAGTGCCGAGATCTCCTTCGCGGTGTGGGCCCAGCGCACCCACCGGGTGCCATCGCTGCCGGGCGGAACGCCCAGGCTGGGCGCGATGCTCTTCCAGGTGGTGTCGCCGTGCGCCACGAAGGCGTCCACCGGGTAGGCGAAGGCCGCCACCCAGGCGGTGACGTTGCGCACACGCTGGTAGCGCGTGCGGTTGGCGAGCTGGCGCGGCGGCACGTTGTCGATGCCGCTCGGGCCGCCGAGCACGGGGTCGTCTTCTTCCCATTGGTAGATGCCGTCTTCCCAGACGTCGGATTCGGTGAGGTGGGCCATGGAGGTGATGCAGCGCCTAGGCGCTTCCGCGGTTGAACGAGCCGTCGCGGCGCATGGCGCCGTTGTGGCTGTGGACCACGGCGGCATAGCGCAGGCCCAGGCACACGCAGCGTGCGGGCGCGACGGCGGGCAGCAGCGCGCGGATGCGCGCCGCCTGCTGGTTGGTGATGGGCCGCTCGAGCACGATGCGGTAGGTGGCCCAGGTCGCGCTGAGCGGCGCGCGCGGGTACTCGCCGTTGCGCGAGACCGCGCCGTTGTGGGTGACGCCGCCGATGCGCTCGATGATCGTGACCTCGCCGAAGCCCAGCGCCCGAATCAGTGCGCGAATGGCCCAGGGCGTGCCCTTGCGCCGGTGGATGTTGATGCTGTCGAGGATGACGGCGCGGCGCGCGTCGTCGCTGCGGGCGTCGCTCCAGCCTTCGACGGTCAGCGTCCACGAGAGCCAGGGCAGCGCCTCGGCGAGGCAGTCGCGGGCGTGCCAGAGGTGGCGCAGGCCGGTGGTGTCCAGCGCGAGCGTGGAGACCGCGGCCAGCGCCGACTCCAGCGCGCTGCGGTTGGGCGGCAGCAGGCGGGCATCAGTCATGGACCAGCACCTCGGTGACGGTGGTCGCGGTGACGCGCACGCACTGCGTGGCGTCGCACAGGATGTCTTCGGCGGGCGAGACGATCACCACCCGGTCGATGCCCGGCTGATGCAGCGCGGCGTCGATGCCCGATCGCGGCAGCCCCGCGCCCAGACGGCGGATCTTGGGCAGCCAGGCGGCCAGCGCGCCGCGGGCGGTGGCGGCGGCAATCTCGCCGGCTGGGCCGCTCTTGCGGTGCAGCACCGCGACGATCCCGGTGTCGATCATCTTGGCCGACTGCACGGTGACCAGGTCGCACAGGGGGCGGATGTGTTCGGCGCTCAGGGCGCGGCGCACGGTGTCGAGCAGCGCCGGGTCGGCGATGCCGCTGGCGTTGTCGGCGAGCACGGTCACGCGCACCTTGCCGCTGCCGGCCTCGGGGCTGTCGACGCCGGCATCGGCCACGTGGGCGCTGGCCGTCATCGCATGAAAGCGGTAGCTCTCGCGCGGCCCGGCGGTGGTGATGCCTTCCAGCGCCGCCTGGGTGCGCTCGCGCAGGCGGTCGTCGTTCTCGTAGACGGCCGCCACGGGCGGCACGGCCTCGGGGCGCGCCGGCGTGGCCACGAGGCGCCGCACGTCCAGGTTGGCCGCGAGGTGGTCCAGGTCGGCGCCGACCGCGTAGGCCAGCAGGCTGGCCCGGGCGGCGGCGTTGATGCGCTGACGCATCAGCAGCTCCTGCCAGGCCATGACCTCCAGCAGCTTCATGGCGGGGTCGGACTCGAGCAGCAGCGTGAACGCGGGGTGCAGCTCCCGGAAGCGTTCGAGCAGCTTGCGCAGGATGGCCTCGTAGTCGAGCGGCTCGATGACCTGGGGCGCGGGCAGCAGCGTGAGGTCCATGCTCATGCCGCGGCCCTCATCTGCATGGGCACGCGCAGGGCCAGCACGCTGGCGGCGACGCCGGGCGGCGTGTAGATGCCATCGATCTCCAGCACCACCTGGCCGGGCCGGGTGCCGCTGAAGAGCTGCACGCGCGAGAGGCGCAGGCGCGGCTCCCACTTCATCAGGGCGCCGGCGATGGCCGAGTAGGCGCGCACGCGGGTGGTGCCGTTGTCGGGCTGGTCGATCAGCTCGGGCAGCTGGCTGCCGTAGCTGCGGCGCATGAGGCGACTGCCGATGGGCGTGCCCAGGATGTCGGCGATGCTCTGGCGCAGATGCTCGAGGCCGTCGATCGCGCGGCCGGTGGTTCGGTGCATGCCGCTCATGCCGGCTTGCCTGTGAGGGCGCCGCCCTTGGCGACGCCGTCGTGCTGGTGGTTGGCCAGGCTGATGCCCTGGGCGATCACGTCGTTGCCGGGCAGCGTGAGGTTGCCGTTGCGGACCTCGACCGGGCCGTGGATGACCGCCACCGCGCCGCCAGGGCCCGTGCCGCCGCCGACCAGGCCGGCGGCATAGGTGAGCAGGCCCTTCACGAGCAACTCGCCGGTGGCGATGGTCTTGGGGGCGTCGAGGGTGATCTGCTGTGAATGCACCGTGGCGCTGTCGCTGGCGGTCACGTCGGCGGTCTTGCAGCGGACGGTGACCGAGTCGGGCACCGTGATGTCGGCGGTGCCGCCGGCGGGCAGGGAGGCCGTCAGGGCGTGCCGGGCGTGGTCGTACTCGACGACGGCGCCGTCGGGGTAGGTGGTGCGCTCCACGTCGCCGGTGGCGCCGTTGGCGGCGATTGCGTCGCTGAAGACGCCGACCAGGACAAAGGCCGAGGCCATGTTGCCGCCGGGCGAGAGGACGATGCACTGC
>NZ_JBFUCI010000270.1:0-8741 GCF_056405335.1 Variovorax sp. P1_H12_2 | reverse complement strand
CAATCGCGACGCCAAGCCGTCGGTGATCAGCAGATCGTAGAGGCCGTCTGGCAGCGTCATCGGATGCCTGTCGAGGTGAAAAGCTCCGCAACCTCTCGTGTCGCCAGAACCGCCGAAAGTCTGTCGCTGGCTACGGATCCCTTCCGAAGGGCGAATGACGGCTTTCCATCATCAATCATTCGCCGCTTCCAGCACGGTCAGCATCTCCGCCACTACCGCAAAGCCCTCTTCACCGTCACCCAGTTGAACGACGATTGGTTCGAATCCAGACTGGTCGGAGTCCGGCCGCAATGTGATGCGTTCGTGCCGCCAGCCGCCATCCTCGGAGGGAACTTTCTCGCTCGCATACAACTTGACCGTGTAGCTTCCTCCCGTTTCGGGGTCTGAGATGCTTCGATGCTGAACGACAACAACCTTGCCCTGTCGCGTGCCACCTGGATTTCCGCGGAAAAGGCACCAAGCACCGTTCGGAATCCGGCGGTTCATCGACTCACCCAGCACTTGTGCGACGAAGAGACCGGGCTGAGGCCGGATCCAATCGGGCAGGGCCACCCAATCCTGTGCGCCGTCCTCAAGGGCCTGCACATCTGAAAAGGCTCCGGCGGCGAAACGCAGATGGACGATCGGGACGGCGGATACGCCTGCGAGTCGCTCTTCGTTGGTGACCCGGCGCAACCGATGCACATTAGAGACGGCCGCCGGAACCGCTTGAATAGACGCATCGCGGGGCACGATCACTTGGGCCCCCGGCCTCGAGTTCAACCTGCTCCGAAGAAAGGCAGCGAGAGGTGCATCCGTGCAGTACACAAAGCATCCCTTCATGCCACGCGTCATAAGGGTTCGGTAGGTATTCTTGACGATGATGTCGGCCAGAGCACGTGCGCCCTCGGCGTCTGCTTCCATCATCTTCTTCAGCCCCTTCACCGATTGATCGGAGGACGCCCGTCTTGTCGCATCGGTCACGATGGCGCCGTCGCGGAAGACGAGATCCGGTCCGATGATGACGCCGACGTAGTCGAGTTCGAGCCCCTGGCAGGTGTGAATGCACCCCACCTGCTCAACTGAGCCGGGTGTGACGATCCAAAGGCTGCCATCCTTGTCGAGGTTCCACCGGCGCTGGTAGTCGAAGGCAGGCAGCTCGATATCCCAGGCCGCGGGATCCTTCTTGCTTGGCCACTTCCAGCAATAGCCCGCGACAACGCGCGAGCGATTGTTTGCCTGGTTCTTCAGGGCGATCAGCGCATGCATGTCGGCTGGGTTGTCGAACACGCGGAAGTCGTAGCTGTCCGTCTCGAGGATCGGGTTCGCGGTCGGGCGAATGGCAAGGGTATCGTCAAGCCACGCAAGATAACCGTCGGAGCCATTGCATCGGAATTGCGAAGAGAGTTGCAGCTCGGTCACTTCAGCCCCGAATTCGAGCGCCCAACGGCGAAGCTCTTCGGTATGTCCGATATCGAGAAGCGTGACGCGTTGATCGTCATCGACGAAGAACACCGTGCAGCGCGCGGAGCGGATCAACTCCTTGACCTGGTTGTCGCCGAGGTTGCGATAGAGGCCACTCTTCTCGTTGAGCCGATGGGCCTCGTCGACGATCAACGTGTCGTACGTGTCGGCGACATCGTTGACGAATGCGCCAGAACCACTGAACAGATTGCTGATACGAGTCTTCGTGAATGTGCCTGCCAGGCGCGCCTCGTAGACGGCTCGCGGCGCTGCGTTCTTTGAAACGTAGCGTGCGTTGCGCTTCCGGGCGAKGAGGGCGCCGAGCAGGTTGATGGCGATGACTGACTTGCCGGTTCCTGGGCCCCCTTGAACGATCACGACTTGCTTGCGTTGCTCGGCGCGGGCTTCGACCTTCATGATGGTCTCGTGGACGACCTTCTGATCATCGATCAGCACGAATTCCGACTTGCCCTGCAGCAGTCCGGCCACGCTGTCGATCAGCATCTTCGATGGTCGGATGCGGCCGCTCTCGATCGCGTACAGCGCACCCTTGCGGTCACCGTGACGAACGTGCTCACGGATGAATGCCTGAAGCTTCCCTCGTTCCTGCGCAAGGAAGAGCGGTGCGCGCGCAAGGTGTTCCTTGTAGTGCGAGTGATCGATCTCGCCATCTCGCGGATGGTTGTGGAGGTACGCGCACGGCTGCAGCGACATCTCGCCATCCTGCACGGCAGCGTTGAAGTCCTGGAGATAGGCGGCGTACGACCAAGCCTGGTACGACGGGTGCGTACCCTCAGTCTCGCCGGAGCGACCGCCGCGACGCGCCCAGACAATGGCGTCCTTGTCGCTGCGCCGAGACTCGGACCATTGCTTGAGTTCGACGATGATCACCTTCGAGCGCGCCTCGGCGTCTTCGCCGGTGATCACGAAGTCGATTCGCTTCGACGTCTGCGGCAACTGGTATTCGATCGCCACCCCGGCATCCGCGGGAATTTCCTCATCCTTAAGCACCTTGGCCATCTCGATCAGCGAGTGCTTCCACGATCGGACTTCCGATGCGCCAACTTTTCGGCCTGYTGCACTATGAAAGTGGCGGGAGACAACGGCCTCTATGTCATCCCCCCAGGCGTGCTCCAGGAACTGGGTCTTTGTCGATTGGTAAATGATCACTCGTGTTGTCGCCGCGGCGCCTTCAGATTTCGTCGTACTTCTTGCTGCTGCCGCGCGCTCGATCGACCGGGTACTTCAGTTCGTTGAGTTTTAGCTTTGCTTGCGCCGCCCCGATCGGATCGATCCCCAGCGCGTTTGTCAGCTGGATCAAGTAAAGCAGGACATCTGATACTTCTGCGGCCACTGCCTCCAGCTTCTCCGGGGGGAGTTTGCGACTCTGCTCCTCTGTCATCCACTGGAAGTGCTCAAGCAACTCACCTGCTTCAACGATGAGCGCAGAAGCGAGGTTCTTGGGCGAATGAAACTGCAGCCATTCGCGATCGTTGGCGAACTTTTGCAGTTGCAGAGAGAGGTCATCTAAGGAGTCAGGCATGTCTGCTATAGAAATGATCGTCGGGCACGAATGTCGGACCAATGGATACAACCGATTTCGGTTGATTATCTGGCGTTTCAGGGTGCTTCACTGGGTCGGCGTGGCGGCGCAGACGCAAAGCCAATGTCTGCGGCGTGCCTTGCAGGAACCTTGAACACGTTTTTTGAATTCCATGCCAAAAACTCCCGCGCGGGCAGAAGGTCGCTGTGCTGCGGGGCATGAATCCGTCGCCCGTGGAACTGCAGTTCGCCCGTCTCACCGCGCCCTCCGCTGATCGCATGCTGACTGAAGATCAATCGGTGTTCCGCCGGCTCGACCGTGAACACACCCAAGTCAAAGAGCTTGTGGTGCAGCGCGCACAAGGACAGGCTGTTGGTCTCTATGTCCGGACCACCCACGTTGTGCCATTGAATGTGAGCTGCCTCCAGGCCTGCAGGCATATGG
The DNA here is from genome assembly GCF_056405335.1 of Variovorax sp. P1_H12_2. Lineage (NCBI taxonomy): Bacteria > Pseudomonadati > Pseudomonadota > Betaproteobacteria > Burkholderiales > Comamonadaceae > Variovorax > Variovorax sp. P1_H12_2. The sequence continues at coordinate 5,311 of NZ_JBFUCI010000270.1, read as the reverse complement.
CCGATCCGCAGGTCGAAGCCGCAGACGCAGCACCGGTATTCGTAGGCGCGGAGGACCCGATCTCGAAAGCCGGGGTCGCGCCTGCGGCGCGCCCGACTGGCATAGCCGGCCATTGGTGGGTCGGCGTCGCGCACCTCATTGGGCGCGTCGAGGTCTAGTCCTAGCGTGGCCGCGATGTCAGAGTGGAGCGTCGCAGGGAAGTAAGCATCGAGCACTTGCGACGCTACGGCGTGCAACAGGCCAGGTATATGTCGCAGCGCCTCGTCAACGTCGGTCGGGAACCCACCTTCGATGTGATGCTCGCGGAGTTCGCGCAGGCTGAGCGTGGAATTGGCGGGGCGATTCAAGATTTCGCGCGGGCCGCTCAGGTCCCACAGCGCACCCTGGCCGTCGGTAGCTAGATGCCAGAACGGGTAATACCGCGATTTCGCTGCGCTGCTGGGGCCGAACTCAGTTAGAAGTTGCTTCAACTGGCCGTCAATCTCGGTGAACTCGACTAACCTGGGTTCTCCGTGCTGGATTCGCGCCAATGCGAGCAAGATCAGCATCGGCTTGTGCGGTGCGTAGACGCCCGCTCGTTGCGCGCGGCGGATGTTCTCGAACAAGGTCAGAACTTCGGTCGCTGTCTTCATGTCAGTTGTGTTTGGAGGGGGACGTGAAGACGGAGGGGGGGCGACGACGACATCCGGAAGTCGAAGCGGCGCCCTTACGAAAGCTCATCAATCATCGCTGAGGGCGATACTCCCAACGCCTTGCACACGTCGATGAACTCGATAACGTCAAGCTGCCGTTCGCCGTTCTCGTACTTCGACACGAACGACTGAGGCCGATTCAAGCGGGCCGCGACCTGCGCCTGCTTCAGGCCCGCTTCATCGCGCGCCTGCGCAAGCAGCTGTCGAAGCTTCGTATGGGGATTTGGTTGCAGTCCGCGTGGCACGCAGGCGAACGTACATCCTGTTTTGGAATATCCCGTTTTAGGATATTATGAGGGTCGAACGAAGAGCAGTCGGTTCGATGTGGGGTCTCGTCAACCTTTGCACAGCGATGCGCGCATCAGCGGATCGCAGGACTCTTTGTGGCAGCTCTATCAAAGTGTCGTCAGGGAGAAGTCATGGACATTCAGTGTTCTCGTCGCGCGCATCGCTTTGGAGCCGGCGCGGCTCGAATGCGCGAGCTTTCGCTCCTCTTGGGTGCCTATAGAAGGCGGGCAGTGGGGGAACAACGAGAGTGTTGCGATGACGCCACCATGGCGCGACATTCCGCGCTACGTCAGGGTCGGCGCCTGGCTTTGCCCGGCGGCTTCTCCAACACCGCTTGGTTTGACCTGCGCAGAGAACCGCCCTTTGCCGATGGCGGAAATGTCTCCGTGATGCCTTCGAACAAGACAGGAAGCGTCGTCCCGAGGCAGTAGCAGATCGATCCCAGAGTGAGTAGCGACGGATTGAMGTAGCCGCATTCGATCTTGGAAATGCGGGAACGCTCCACCTCGGCTTCGAAGGCCAGCATCACTTGCGTTTTGCCCGACGCTATTCGGATGCGTTGCAGGTTTTGCCCGAGGGCGATTGTCAGGGGGTTCGGAACGTGGATCGCCTTCTTCTTAGATCGACTTCTACTTTTCGGGGCTGTTGCGGTCACCATGCCCACGAGACTCAAGGAATGTGCCTATGGAGGAAACGTCTTAAACGACACATAATGAGATCGCGTGCCTTCCGGGGCACTCGATTCATAGMCACAGAGGGCAATCAAAAGCCCCAGGGAGACGACATGAACCGTACGCTGAATTTTTCACTACCGTAGCGCCGCCGCTACGCACGGGCCGCCTCGCCACGCCGCCCTGCGCAACCCTCTACCTCTATCTCGCCACGGCCGGACCGCGCGTGTTCGCGCCTGCCTGTCGATAGGGCTTGCCGTCTGCCGCCACAGGCGTGGCGTCGACTGTTCCGCCAACTTGCGGTCCGCGCATTCGCAGCGGGACGCGCACGTCTGCACCGCATCACTTTGTCCATGGAGCCCCCGCTCCGTTTTCTTGCAACCCAGGGAGAAGATGAAATGACCAAGTCCAAAGAAATCTACGTGTCCTTCGGCGTCGACGTCGACGCGGTATCCGGCTGGCTGGGCTCGTACGGCGGCGAGGATTCCCCCGACGACATCTCGCGCGGCATGTTCGCGGGCGAGGTCGGCGTGCCGCGGCTGCTGCAGCTCTTCGAGTACCACGACATCAAGGCCTCGTGGTTCACGCCGGGCCATTCGATCGAGACCTTCCCCGCGCAGATGCAGGCGGTGGCCGACGCCGGCCACGAGATCGGCCTGCACGGCTACAGCCACGAAAACCCGATCGAGATGACGCCCGCGCAGGAAGAGGCGGTGCTCGACAAGAGCATCGAGCTCATCACCTGGCTCTCGGGGCAGCGGCCCACAGGGCACGTGGCGCCGTGGTGGGAGTTCAGCCCGGTCACCCACGAGCTGCTGGTCAAGAAGGGCATCAAGTACGACCACAGCCTGATGCACAACGACTTCCATCCCTACTACGTGCGCATGGACGACAGCTGGACGCTCATCGACTACACCCAGCATCCCGAGGTCTGGATGAAGCCGCTGGAGCGGGGCACCGAAACCGGGCTGGTCGAGATCCCGGCCAGCTGGTACCTGGACGACCTGCCGCCGATGATGTTCATCAAGAAGTCGCCCAACAGCCACGGCTTCGTGAACCCGCGCGACGTCGAGCAGATGTGGCGCGACCAGTTCGACTGGGTGTATCGCGAGATGGACTACGCGGTGTTCCCGATCACGCTGCACCCCGACGTCTCGGGCCACCCGCAGGTGCTGCTGATGCTCGAGCGGCTGATCCGGCACTTCCAGGCCTTCCCGGGCGTGCGCTTCGCGACCTACGACCAGGTCGCGGACGACTTCCTGCGCCGCCAGCCGCGCGCCTGAGCGCCACGGCCATCCTCATCGGCAGCGATGCACGCCCATGGACGCCATCACCACCACACCGCGCGGCGATGCCGCGAACGACGCCGCGCGCGACGCCCGGCCTGACACCCTCGCCGACACCCACGCCATCATCGCCTGGGCGCCGCCCGAGGTCACCGCAAGGCAAGTCACCTACGCCACCTGGGTCTGCTTCTTCGCCTGGGCCCTGGCGGTCTACGACTTCATCCTCTTCGGCACCTTGCTGCCGCGGCTGGGCGAGCACTTCCAGTGGACGGCCGCCGAGCAGGCCCGGCTCAACACCTGGGTCACGCTGGGCACCGGGCTGGTGGCCTTCGGCATCGGGCCGATCGTCGACCGGCTCGGGCGGCGCAAGGGCATCGTCATCGCGGTCTGCGGCGCGGCGATCTGCTCGGGGCTGACGGCCGTCGCGGGCTGGGTGGCCGGCGCCTCGGCCGGGTTGGGCTTCGTGCTGCTGGTGTTGGTGCGGTCGCTGGCGGGGCTGGGCTACGCCGAGCAGACCATCAACGCCACCTACCTGAGCGAGCTGTTCGCCGTGGTCCACACCGACCCGGCCGCCACCCGGCGGCGCGGCTTCATCTACGCGCTGGTGCAGGGCGGCTGGCCGATCGGCGCGGTGCTGACGGCCGTGCTGGTCACCATCCTCTATCCGCTGGGCGAGCGCTGGTTTGGGGCGGGCGGGGGCTGGTCGCTGTCGTTCCTGTTCGCGATGTTTCCCGCGGGGGTGATCGTGATCCTGGGGCGCCGGCTGGTCGAGACGCCGCAGTTCCTCACGGCGCGGCGCATTGCCGACCTGCACAGCGCGGGGCGCCCGGCGGAGGCACGCCAGCTGGCCGCCGCGCACGGGGTCGCGCCCGACGAGGGCAGGGGCACGGGCCTGGGCGAGATGTTCGGCGGCGCGGCGCTGCGGCCGCTGCTGTCGCTGGGGCTGGCCTTCATGCTGAACTGGTTCGCGATCGTGATCTTCACGGTGCTCGGCACCTCGGTGCTGGGCGGCTCGGGCGGCACGCCGGGCAAGGGGGTGGATTTCTCGAACGCGCTGCAGGTGCTGATCGTCTCCAACCTGGCGGGCTTCCTGGGCTACGTGTTCCACGGCTGGCTGGGCGACCGCATCGGGCGGCGCAACACGGTGGCGCTGGGCTGGATGGTGGGCGGCCTGGCCTTCTTCGCGATGCTGCAGGCGCCGCAGGGCGACTTCTGGCGCATCGTGCCGCTGTACTCGCTGGGGCTGTTCTTCCTGATGGGGCCGTATGCGGCGGTGCTGTTTCTCATCGGCGAGAGCTTTGCCAGCCGCATCCGCGCGACGGCCGGGTCGTTCATCGGCGCGCTGGGGCAGCTGGGCGCGATCGTGGCGGGCTTCGGCATCACGCACACCCTGTCGATGGGGGCGGACTGGGTGCAGGCGGCGATGGTCTGGGGCGCGCTGCCGTGCCTGCTGTCGGGCGGGTTGATGTGGCTGGTGCCGCATGTGGACCCGCGGACCTTGAAATGAACTTCAACAACCACATCAGGGAGACCCCATGAACCGCACATTCAGATTCCTCGTCCTCACGGCCGCAGCGTCGGCGCTGTTGCTCGCCTTCGGCCCCAGTCGGGCCCAGACCGCCTATCCGATCAGGCCCATCCGCATGGTCGTCGGCTATCCGCTCGGCAGCCCGATCGACGGCAGCGCGCGGCTGGTCGCCACGAGGCTCGGGGCCGTGCTGGGGCAGCCGGTCGTCGTCGACAACAAGGCCGGCTTCGGCACCTTGGGCACCGCGGCGGCGGCGCGCGCGGCGCACGACGGCTACACGCTGCTGATGGGCAGCACCACGGCCATGACCATCGCGCCCCACCTCTACGCGAAGCTGCCCTACGATCCGCGCCGCGAGCTGGTGCCGGTGGCGCTGGTGGGGCGCTTGCCCCAGGTGCTGGTGGTGAACCCCGCCGTTCCCGCGGCCGACTTCAAGAGCCTGGTCGAGCTGTTGAAGAAGAGCGGCGGCACCCTCGACTACGCCACCTTCGGCAACGGCTCCAGCAGCCACCTGACCATGGAACTGCTGAAGAAAGCCGCGCGCATCGACCTGCGGCACATCCCCTACAAGAGCAGCGTCGCGGCGATCTCGGATGTGGTCGGCGGCCAGGTTCCGCTGGGCATGGACGTGCTGCAGTCGGCCCGGCCCCATATCGAGTCGGGCCGGCTGCGCGCGGTCGCGATCAGCGCCGAGGCCCGCTCGACCATGGCGCCCGAGTTGCCGACCCTGGCCGAGCTGGGCTATCCCGGGATCACGCTGAGCCCCTGGGTGGGCGTCTTCGCGCCGGCCGGCACGCCGGATGCGATCGTGCAACGCCTGGCCCAGGCGCTGACGGAGGTCATGGC
>NZ_JBFUCI010000269.1:0-8744 GCF_056405335.1 Variovorax sp. P1_H12_2 | reverse complement strand
ACGCAAGGGAGCCCGCTGATGAACACGCCATCCCAAGGCACGCCGCCGCTCGTGATGGAAGCGCGCGGCCTGGTCAAGCGCTACGGCAACGTCATCGCACTGGACGGCGCCGACTTCGAATTGCGCGCGGGCGAGATCATGGCGGTGATCGGCGACAACGGTGCCGGCAAGTCGTCGCTGATCAAGGCCCTGTCGGGCGCCACCATTCCGGACGAAGGCGAGATCAAGCTCGACGGCAAGACCATCCACTTCAAGTCGCCGATCGACGCCCGCCGCGAAGGCATCGAGACCGTCTACCAGGACCTGGCCGTGGCGCCGGCGATGACCATTGCGGAGAACCTCTTTCTCGGCCGCGAGATCATCAAGACCGGCTTCCTGTCCCGCCTGCTGCGCATCATCGACAAGAAGAAGATGCTCGACGAAAGCACCGCGCGGATGAACGACCTGAAGGTCGGCATCCGCTCGATGACGCAGGCCGTCGAGACCCTCTCCGGCGGGCAGCGCCAGTGCGTGGCGGTGGCGCGCAGCGCGGCCTTCGCGCGGCACGTGGTGATCCTCGACGAGCCGACCGCCGCGCTCGGCGTGAAGGAGGGCAACATGGTGCTCGAGCTGATCCGGCGCGTGCGCGACAAGGGCCTGCCGGTGATCCTGATCAGCCACAACATGCCGCATGTGTTCGAGATCGCCGATCGGATCCACATCGCGCGGCTCGGCAAGCGCGCCTGCATCGTCAATCCGAAGAAGATCAGCATGAGCGACACGGTCGCGGTGATGACGGGTGCGATGCGTCCCGATGAGCTGCCCGCCGAAGCCCTCTACTGACACCCGCGCCCGATACTTTCCAACATGCCAATGAACCTCCCTCCATGGCTCGGCCCCGAGCCACTCCAAGGCATGATCGACCGCGAACTCGCGCCATGAACAGTGGCGAGACTGCAGTTCGGCTGCGCCCGCGCGGCTCCAACCAGGTGGGCATGGGCCAGTTCAACGAGCGCGTGGTGCTGCAGGCGATCCGCCTGCATGGCGCGCTGCCGAAGGCCGAAATCGCGCGCCTGACCAACCTCACGGCCCAGACGGTGCAGATCATCATCGCGCGGCTGGAAGCCGACGGGCTGGTGCTCAAGCACGCACCGGTGCGCGGCAAGATCGGCCAGCCGTCGGTGCCGATGGCATTGAACCCGGATGGCGCCTTCTCGATCGGCATCAAGATCGGCCGGCGCAGCCTCGACGTGCTGCTGGTCGATTTCACGGCCCAGGTGCGCGAGCGCCTCACGCTGGACTACGAGTTCCCCGACCCCGACACGCTGTTCGACGAGATCCGTGCGCGCCTGGCGACGCTGCGCAAGGCGCTCGGGCCCAAGCGCGCGCAGCTGCTGCATGGCATCGGCATCGCGGCCCCGCTGTCGCTGGGCGGCTGGCAATCGCTGCTCGGCGTGGCGCCGGAGCAGGCCGGCAAGTGGACTGCGATCGACATCCGCGCGCGGGTGGCGGCCATGACTCAGCTGCCGGTCGAGCTGGTCAAGGACACGACGGCCGCTTGCGTCGCCGAACTGGTGGCCGGGCGCGGACGCAGCATCCGCAGCTTCCTGTACGTCTTCATCGACACCTTCATCGGCGGCGGGCTGGTGATCGACAGCCACTTGCGCAGCGGCGGGGCCGGCAACGCGGGCGCCGTGGGGTCGATGTCGCTCGGCCTGGGCGGCGCCGACGGCGCACCGCCGCCCCAGTTGCTGAGCATGGCGTCGCTCTTCACGCTGGAGGCGCTGTACACGGAGGCGGGGCTCGATGTCGGCGCCGTGGCGGACGCACGCGCGGTCGCGCCGCCATGGCTGCCGGTCACGCGCGCGTGGATGCAGCAGATGAGCCCGGCGATCGCACTGGCGATCCACAGCGCGACGGCGCTGCTCGAGCTCGACGGGGTGATCATCGACGGGTCGTTCAGCCGCGAGATGCTCGCCGAGGTGCTCGCGGCGGTCGACGGCGCGCTCGACCGCTACAGCTGGGAAGGCGTGGCCCGCCCCAAGGTGCTGGCCGGCGCGATCGGCGCCGATGCGCGCGCCATCGGCGGCGCGCTGCTGCCGCTGTACGCGAACTTCGCCCCCGACCGCGACCTGTTCCTCAAACTCGATCGATGATCCACGTGCTCGGCGATCGCCCGCCGGGAGAGACATCGTCGGTCGCAGGTTCAAGGATGCAGTGGAATGCGGATGATGGCAATCGCGACACCGGTCAAGAGGGTGGCCGCGACCACCGCGTCCCATCCGATCGCGTGGGGCCGCAGTTGCTTCCAGACGCCACCGGCAACGAAGACGCCTGCGATGCTCGCGGCGAAGAAGGGGCAGAAGTAGCTCAGGTTCATGGGCTACGGCAGCAGAGGTCTCGAACGGAGCGGGTGGTCCTGGTATTCCATGGGGCTGAATCGTACTGTGCGAGTTCGGGGGTAGCCTGGCGTGGGCTGGCGCTTGAGAACTGGGATGGCGGGGTATCAGGGGGTCTGTAGACTTGCGATTGTGCGTCGTTTGTACTAACATGACGTACATCGACGCAAGGAAGCCGCCATGCCAACCGCCACTCGCTCCGCTCGCCTCGGGTTGCGCGCGACGCCTCAGCAGGAGGCTGTGCTGCGCCGAGCGGCCGAAGCATCCAACAAATCAATGACGGATTTCATCCTCGACAGTGCTTATCAGGCCGCGGAGCAGACCTTGCTCGATCAGAGGCTGTTTCTGGTGAGCGGCAGTCAATCGCAAGCACTGCTGTCGCTGTTGGATCGACCGGAACAGGACAATCCTGGCTTGAAAGATCTGTTCTCCCGGCGCACACCCTGGAATACCTGATGGCGTTGAGTGCGCCGCGGTCACTGGATGCCAGCCATCGGCTGGATGCATTCGATTGCGGCAAGCTCGCGCTCAACGACTGGCTGGCGCGGCATGCACGGCAGGCGCAGGCCAGCGGCTCGGCCAAAACCTATGTGGTCGCGGACGACACGCGCGTTGCCGGCTACTTCAGCTTGACAGTGGGGCAGATCGATACGCTCGAAGCGCCTGATCGTGTGCGCAAGGGCATGGGCAGCTATCCGATACCGGTGATCATCCTGGCGAGGCTCGCCGTGTCGTTGTCGGACCAGGGATGCGGTATCGGAGTCGGCATGCTGCAGGAGGCGATTCGGCGCACGCTCGTCATCGCCGATCAGGCCGGTGTTCGGGCCATGCTGACTCATCCCATCGACGAGGACGCGGAGCGGTTCTATCGGCGGTTTGGCTTCGAACCGTCGCCAGTCCGTGAACAGCAGTTGCTCTTGCTTCTCAAGGACGCGCGTCGATTGGTCTGACGGTCGGTTGCAGGCCGTGCTGGTTCGACGTCGGGTTCCCGACCAGCCCTCTTCGTCAACGAACCCGAAGCGCAAAGTCCGCCGCCGCTCGGATCGCGCCATCCACCTCGCCCGGCAACGCCTTGCCATAGGCCAGGAAGCCATGGGTCACCCCAGGCACTTCCATGGTTTCGACGGAGTTGCCGGAGGCTCGCAGCGCCGCGGCCAGGGCGAGTGTCTGGTCGCGAAGGATGTCGATCTCGGCCGCCAGCAGGAAGGCACGCGGAAGGGCGCCGAGGTCGACGCCGCCATCGAGCGCAAAGGCCGTGTGAGGCGGCATTGCAGCGTCCGGATCGCCCTCAGGGCCGGGTTCCTGGCCCAGGTAGGCGCGCAGATAGCGCTCCTGCGCCGCGATCGACAGGCCATGGCGGCCATCGCCGAAGGCCGTCATGCTCGCGCCCGCGAACGACCGGGTGTAGACGCCATAGAACAGCAGCAGCGCCTCGGGCCAGGCGYGATTCGTCTGCCGGCCCTCGGTGCGCTGGCGATCGCGCAGTCGGATCGTTGCCTCGAGCGCGAGGTTGGCGCCGGCCGAATCGCCGGCCACGATCATGCGGGCGCCCGGGTGTTCCAGCGCCGCCTGGTCGATCGCCGCGATGCAGTCCTGCAGACCCGCAGGGTAGGGATGCTCGGGCGCCAGCGCGTAGTCGACGGACCAGATCTCGCAGCACAGGGCCTCGGCCAGCCGCCGCACGATGGACTCGTGGGTGCGCGGCGAGCCCACGCACCAGCCGCCGCCGTGCAGGTAGACCGCCACGCGACGGCTTTCGCAGCGTCGCGGCCGGACGATCTGCAGGTCGACCGAGCGGCCTTGCGCTTCGAGCCGCCGCGACGAAAGCTCGCACGGCGGACCGTCGTCGAGCCAGGGCTCGCGCTCGGCCAAGAGTTGCGCGCGCGCCTCCGGAAAGGGCAGTGCATAGCGGCTCGGCTGCCCGGTGCGGGCCGCCGCAAGACGCGCGAGAAGCGCCGCCATCGCGGCATGCGGTTCGGGCGCCGGATGCGTGGCTGGAGACGAGGGAAGAGTCATCGTCGTGCCGTCTGCGAAGGGTCGCCCGCGCCTGCGATTCAGCCCTGCGCCTTCCAGGCCACGGCATCGATCTCGACCCGCCACGCCGGACGGGCCAGCGCCTGCACGATCAGCAGCGTCGAAGCCGGCCGCGCATCGCCGAGGTAGCCGGCCCGCACGGCCGCATAGGCGGCCATGTCGCTGGCGTCCACGAGAAAGTGGTTCACCTTGACCAGGTCGGCCACGCCCATGCCGGCATCGGCCAGCACGGCGAGCAGGTTGCGCCAGGCCACATGCGCCTGCGCTTCGAAGCTCTCGGGGACCGTGCCGTCGACATCGATCGCGACCTGGCCGGCAATGTGGAGCCAGCGGCCGCCAGCGGGCGCCGAGACGCCGTTCGAGTAGGCGCCGGCCGGCGCGGCGATGGTGGAAGGGTTGTGTTTTTTCATGGCCATGGGAGGTGGGGATTCACGGAGGGGCCAGCAGCGCGAAGGCATCGCGGAACAGCGCGTTGCCTCCATCGCCGAGGTCGTCGAGGATGTCGAAATGGGTGCGCTCCGGCGCGATGCGCAGCGTCGCCGCGCAGCCCGCGCGCCGCAGGTGCTCCGCAAAGTCGATCGACTGGCCGCGAAATCCTTCGGTCTCGGCGCCGCCCACGGCCAGCAGGTGTTTCGTCGCGCGCCCGGCCGGGCGGGCCATCGGGCTGAGCGCGCGCGCCTCGCGTTCGTCGAGCCGGATGTCGGCATTGATGCTGGTGTGGCGCAAGGGCTCGAGGTCATAGACGCCGCTGACGCCGACGAAGGCCGCGGCCTGCCAGCCCTGCGGACCGTCGAGCACGCAGGCGCCGAGCTGCGCGCCGGCGGAATGGCCGGCCACGAGCATGCGCGCGCTATCGACGCCGAGGTCCTGCGCGTGCCCGCGCAGCCAGGCCATCGCCTCGCCGACCTCCGCGACGATGTCCGACACCCGCAGCGCCGGCGCCAGGTCGTAGCCGATGAAGGCCGCGTGGACGCCGCGTTCGAGCCAGGGGGCGGCGAGGAAGGTGAAGATGCCGCGCTCCAGCGCCCGCCAGTAGCCGCCGTGGATGAAGACGAACAGCGGCGCGGCTGCCGTGACCGGATGCGGCGCCGGCAGGAAGTCGAGCAGGCATCCTTTCGACGCGGCATAGCGCCGCGTCTGGAGCCCCGGCATGGCGCGGCGCAGATCGGCGCTCGCGCGCGCCTGGCGCTCGTAGACCGCATTGCGCTCGGGGTGCCGCGAGCGCAGGGCGTATTCGCTTTCGAGGGCCGGGTCCACCGGCGGCAACAGCTGGGGGTCGGCGGGCTCAAAGTCCAAGGTAGGCCTCCCGCACGCGGTCGTCGTCGCGCAAGGCCGCGGCCGGGCCCGAGAGCGTGATCGCGCCGCTTTCCATCACGTGGCCGATGTCCGCATGGGCGAGCGTGATGCTCGCGTTCTGCTCCGACACCAGGATCGTCAGCCCGCCGCGCTGCAGCTGCTTGAGCGCGGCGAAGACCTGCTCGACGATCACCGGCGCGAGCCCCATCGACGGTTCGTCGAGCGCGAGCAGGCGCGGGCCCGACATCAGCGCGCGGCCGATGGCGAGCATCTGCTGTTCGCCGCCCGACAAGGTGCCCGCGGCCTGGGCGAGCCTTTCCTCCAGCCGCGGAAAGGTCGACAGCACGAAGGCCAGCCGATCGTCGAGATGGCCCTTGCGCCGCGGGAACAGGTCGGTGAAGGCTCCCATCTGGAGGTTGTCCTTCACGCTCAGCGGACCGAACACGCGCCGGCCCTCGGGCACCAGCGCGAAGCCCTTCGAGACGATGCGCGCGGCCGGCAGCCGCGCGATGTCCTCGCCCGCGAACGCGATCGAACCGCGCACCGGCCGCAACAGCCCCGACAGCGCCTTCATCGTGGTGGACTTGCCGGCGCCGTTGGCGCCGATCAAGGCATGGAAGGAGCCGGGCTCCAGCGCGATCGCGACGTCGTGCAGCACGTCGGAGGCGCCGTAGCCCGCGTGCAGGCCCTGGATGTCAAGCAGGGGCATGCGCCGCCTCCCCACCCAGGTAGGCGCGGATCACCTCCGGGTTGCGCGAAACTTCCGCGGGCCGGCCCTCGGCGAGCCGCTTGCCGTGGTTCATCACCAGGATTTCGTCGCAGGCGCTCATCACGACCCGCATGTTGTGCTCGACCAGCACCACGGTCACGCCGTCTGCATTGATCGCTCGGATCACTTCGAGGATGCGGTTCTGCTCCGCCAGCGGCACGCCCGCGATCGGTTCGTCGAGCAGCAGCAGCCGCGGCTTCGAGGCCATCGCACGCGCGATCTCGAGCAGCTTGGCATCGGCGAAGCCGAGGTCCGCCGCGAGCGTGCCGGCGCGCGCCTCGAGCCCCAGCAGCGCGAGCAGGCGCCAGGACTCGGCTTCGGCACTGCGCTCCTCGGCCAGCGCGCCGCCGAAGAGGCCCGACCACCAGCCGCCGGCCAGGCGCGGATGGGCGCCGACCATGACGTTCTCGAGCACGCTCATCGCCGGGAACAGCTGCAGGTTCTGGAAGGTGCGCGAGAGGCCGAGCGCCGCGCGCTGGTGCGGACGCAGCGCCGTGATGTCGCGGCCGTCGAGCCTGACGCTTCCGAGCGTGGGCGCCGTGACGCCGGCGATGGCGTTGAACAGGGTGGTCTTGCCGGCGCCGTTGGGGCCGATGATGCCCTTGATGATGCCGGGCGCGACCGTGAACGAGAGCTGGTCCACCGCGTGCAGGCCGCCGAAGCGCACGCTCAGCGACTGCACCTCGAGCGCGGGGCCCGGCGCGGGCGCGGCGGCGAGGCCGGGGACGGGCGCGCGCTCCAGGGTTGCTTCAGGCAAGGCCATGGCGCGTCACCTTTTCTTTCTTCGGCTCCGGGGCCACGGTCTTCTTGCGGCGGCCGAGGCGGGCGGCGAGGCTCGCGATGCCGCCGGGCAGGAACAGCAGCACCGCCACCATGCCGGCGCCGAACACGAGCAGCTCGGCATCCTGGACGCGGCGCAGCAGCTCGGGCACCGCGGTGAAGACCGCGGCTCCGAACACCGGGCCCCAGAACCGGCCCCAGCCGCCGATGGCCACCATGACCACCAGCAGCACCGAGGCCGAGAAGCTGAAGGTCTCCGGCGAGGCGTACTGGTTGAAGTGGACGTAGAGCGCGCCCGCCAGGCCCGCGGCCACCGCCGAGGCCATGAAGGCCGCGAGCTTGCTGCGGAACGGGTCGATGCCCATGCTGTCGGCCGCCACCTCGCTGCCCGAGACCGCGCGCAAGGCGCGGCCGGCGCGGCTCGCGAGCAGCGAGGCCACGAGCAGCATCACCGCCAGACCCCCAAGCCACGCGAGCCAGAAGAAGCGCGCGGGCGTGTCGAAGGCAAAGCCGAACAGCGCGATCGGCGGCACGCCCGACAGCCCGTTGGGCCCGCCGGTGACCGACACCAGTTCGTTGAACAGCACCGACAGGATCGCGTTGAAGCCCAGCGTCGCCATGCTCAGGTAGTGTCCGCGCAGCCGCAGCGCCGGCAGGCCGATCACGAAGGCCGACAGCGCCGCGCCGGCCATCGCGGCCAGCGCGCCGATCGCCGGCGGGACGCCCCAGCGTACCGAGAGCACGCCCGACAGATAGGCCCCCAGGCCGAAGAAACCGGCCTGGCACAGCGAGATCTGCCCGCCGTAGCCCATCACGAGATTGAGCCCGCCGAGCAGCAGCAGGTTGATGAAGAAGAAGATGCCGAGACTCAGCACGTAGTCGTTGCCGGCGACGAGCGGCCAGGCGGCGAACAGGATCCAGACCACGGCGACGTGCCGGATGCGCAGGCTGCGCTCGCGCAGCGGCGAGGAGGCGAGGGGAAGGGCGGCGGGATGTGTCATACGCGCTCCACGGCATGGCGCCCGAGCAGGCCCGAGGGACGCAGGAACAGCGTCGCCAGCAGCGCGACGAAGGCGACCGCGTCCTTGAAGTGCGAGGACAGCAGTCCGCCCGACAGCGCCTCGAGCAGGCCCAGCAGCAGCCCGCCCACCAGCGCGCCCGGCAGGCTGCCGAGGCCGCCGAGCATGGCGGCCGAAAAGCCCTTGAAGCCGAGCACGGTGCCGTGGTCGAAAGAGGTCAGCGTGAGCGGCGTGATCACGATGCCCGCGATGGCGCCGAAGGCCGCCGCCAGGCCGAAGGACAGCGCCATCGCCATGCGCGGCTCGATGCCGCAGAGCGCCGCGGCTTCGGGTTGGGCCGCGACCGCGCGCATCGCGCGGCCGAGCACGGTGCGCTCGAAGAACCAGTGCGCGCCGACCATGACCAGCGCGCAGGTGCCGACGATCCACAGGGTCTGCGGATGGATGCGCAGGGCGCCGAGCACGATC
>NZ_JBFUCI010000268.1:0-8747 GCF_056405335.1 Variovorax sp. P1_H12_2 | reverse complement strand
GAACGCCACCGCCACGAAGTTGCGGCCCTCGGCCATCATGTTGCCACAGCTGGGTGTCTGCGCAGGCACGCCGACGCCGAGGAAGGACAGCGCCGCCTCGGTCAGCACCGCGGCGGCGGCCACGAAGGTCGACTGCACGATCAGCGGCGCCACCATGTTGGGCAGCACATGCCGCAGCAGGATCAGCGGCAGCCGCGTGCCGACCGCGTGCGCGGCCTCGACGTAGAGCTGCTCGCGCAAGGTGAGCGCGAGCGAGCGCACCAGCCGCACCACGCGCGGAATCTCGGGCACGGTGATGGCGACGATCACCGTCGTCAGGCTGGCGCGCGTCACCGCCATGAGTGCAATGGCGAGCAGGATGCCGGGAATGGCCATCAGCCCGTCCATCACCCGCATCACCGGCCCGTCGGCCCAGCGCACGAAGCCCGCGAACAGGCCGGTCAGCACGCCGAAGAAGGTGGCCAGCAGCGCGACCGAGGCGCCGACGATCATCGACACCCGTCCGCCCCACACTGCGCGGCTGAACACGTCGCGGCCCAGCGCGTCGGTGCCGAACCAGTGCTCGGACGAGGGCGGCTGCATGCGCGCGAGCGGGTCGATGTCCTGCGGGTCGAAGGTGGCGATCCAGGGCGCGGCGATGGAGATGGCGGCCACCGCGACCAGCAGCAGCGCGCCGATGATGAGCGTGGGGTTCTTGCGCAGCCAGCGAAAGCGCGGCAGCACGAAGGGAGCTTCGGCGGCCTCCGGTGCCACCGGGGTTGGCGCGTCGGCGTGGCGGAAGGGCAGGGCAGTGGACATGGAATGAAGGCCCGGTTCAATCAATACTGGATTCGCGGGTCGAAGAGCCGGTAGCTCAGATCGATCAGCAGGTTGATCAGCACGTACACGCCGGCCGACAGCAGCAGCACGCTCTGGATCACGGGATAGTCATGGCGCTGTACCGAATCGATCACGAGTCGGCCCACGCCCGGAATGGCGAACACCGTCTCCGTCACCACCACGCCGCCGATCAGCAGTGCGATGCCCACGCCCACCGTGGTGGCGATGGGAATGGCCGCGTTGCGCAGCGCATGGCCCAGCACCGGCAGCACGCCGAGACCCTTGGCGCGCGCGGTGCGGATGTAGTCTTCATGCAGCACCTCGAGCACCGTGGCGCGCGTCATGCGCGTCACGAGCGCGATGTACACCAGCGCCAGGTTCACGCAGGGAAGCACCAGGCCGCGCAGCCAGTCGCTTGGGCTTTCCGAGAAATGCACATAGCCCTGGACCGGAAACCACGGCAGCTGGATCGCGAAAGCGTAGATCAGCAGGTAGCCGACCAGGAACACCGGCACCGAGAAGGCGAGCACCGCGAACAGCATCACCAGCCGGTCGATCCAGCTGCCCGCGCGATAGGCCGCGAGCGTGCCCAGCGGTACGGCCACCACCAGCGTGATCGCCATGGTCAGCACCGCGATCGACACCGTGGGCTCCAGCCGCTGACCCAGCAGCTGCGTCACCGGCACCTGCGTGAAGATCGAGGTGCCGAGGTCGCCGGTGAAGAGCTTGCCCAGCCAGATCGCGAACTGCTGCCACAGCGGCAGATTCAGGCCCAGCGCGGCGCGCAGCTTCTCGATGTCTTCGACGGAGGCGAGGTCGCCGGCGATCAGCGCGGCCGGGTCGCCGGGCGACAGGTGAATCAGCAGAAACACCACCACGGCCACCACCGCCATGACGGGCAGCGTCGAGAGAAATCGTCGGAGGATGTAGCCCATGATGAAGCAGCGTGGTGCCGGTTACTTGTCGAGCACCCAGACCGTCGGCATGCCGGCCCAGAGCTTGTCGGTGCCCTTGAGGCTGGCGCGCGCGGCATACGCGGACGAATACTGGCCCGCGTTGATGTACGGTACCGCCTCGTAGGCGCGGGCCTGGAAGGCGTCGAGCACTTCCTTGCGCTTGG
Organism: Variovorax sp. P1_H12_2; assembly: GCF_056405335.1. NCBI lineage: Bacteria > Pseudomonadati > Pseudomonadota > Betaproteobacteria > Burkholderiales > Comamonadaceae > Variovorax > Variovorax sp. P1_H12_2. The sequence goes on along the minus strand of NZ_JBFUCI010000268.1, from coordinate 6,808 downwards.
CCGGCACCGTTTCCTTGAGCCAGGCGCTGCGCAGTTCGTCGAGCGCCTTGTCGCAGGGCCAGCCGGGCAGGGAGTTGCCGCAGGCGGCGCTCAGGTAGGCGTTGGTGATCGGTGAGTTGACGTCGAACTCGCCGGCCACGGTGACGTACATGTTCCAGCCGCCGGCCTCCGGTGCGTCGCGCTTGGCGCGGCGTGCGCCGATGGAAGCCCAGTCCATCGTCTGCGCTTCGACGTTCATGCCGATGCTGCGCATGGTTTGCGCGGCCATCAGCGCCTCGGCGTTGAGGTAGGTGACGTCGCTCGGCACCAGGAGCGTGACCTTCTCGCCCTTGTAGCCGGCGTCCGCGAGCATTTTCTTGGCCTTGGCCACGTCGGCCTTGCGGTAGGGCTCGGCGCCCGCGGCAGTCTCGTTGGGGCTGCCGCAGATGAAGAAGGTCTGGCAGTAGCTCATGCGCATGTCGAGCGGATAGCCCATGGCCGCGACGATGCGTTCCTGGCTCACGGCCTGCAGCAGCGCCTGGCGCACCTTCGGGTTGTCGAAGGGCGGCAGCAGGTGGTTCATCACCAGGAAGCCCTGGTAGGTGCCGCCGGAGCCGATCTTCACGCTCGGGTCGGTGCGCAAGGGGGCAATGTAGTCGGGCGGCACCTGCTCCACCAGGTCGACCTCGCCGCGCTTGAGTGCCGCGATGGCGCTGTTGGCATCGGGCAGGTAAAGCCATTCCACGCGGTCGAAGGTGGTCTTCTTGCTGCCGGCCAGGCCGCTCGGCGGTTCGCTGCGCGGCACGTAGTTGGGGTTGCGCACGAACACGGTCTTGTTGCCCGGCACCCACTCGTCGCGCTTGAAGATGAAGGGGCCGGAGCCGATCACCTCGGGCAGCGGCGCGGTCGCGGACATCTTGGCCAGCCGCTCCGGCAGGATCACCGGCGGAAAGCTGGAGGGCTTGGCCAGCCCGTCGAGCACCAGGCCGWAGGGCTCGGTGAGCGTGAGCGTGAAGGTGCGCCCATCCACGGCCTTCCACTCGGCGCCACCCGCCACCATGGCGCGGCCGATGCTGTCGCGCGCGGCCCAGCGCTGCAGCGAGGCGATGGCGTCGGCCGAGGTCACGGCGCTGCCGTCGGAAAACTTCAGACCCGGGCGCAGCGTGAAGCTCCACTGCTTGCTGTCCTTGGAGCTCGTGTACTTCTCGACCATCTGCGGCTGCGGCTTGCCGCTCGCGTCCTGCGCGAACAGCGTGTCGTAGACCATGTAGCCGAAGTTGCGCGAGATGTAGGCCGTGGTGAAGGTCGGGTCGAGGATCTTCAGGTCGGCATGCGCCACCACCTTCAGCGTCTTGGGCGGCGTCTGGGCGAGCGCCGGCAGGCACGCGGCTGAAAGCGCCAGGGTGGCAAGGGCTGCGAGCGTTCGTCGTTTCATCGTCGGTTCTCCGGTAAGGGCTGAAAAGAAATGGGCAAGCCCGGGGGTCATGCGGTGATCGGCCACTTGGGCAGGCGGGCCTTGCGATACGGCAGCGTGCTGAGGTCCAGCGTCACGGCGCCCGGCGCGCCCGCATAGATCACATGCTTCGCGACCTTGGCGTACGAGGCATAGAAATGCTGCGACGACTTCACGACGATGATCTTCTTGGCGGCCAGGTCGCAGCCCAGCTGCGTGAACAGGTCGGTGCCCATCGCCTGGTTGCGCAGCGTGATCAGCACGATCTCGATGCCGTCGGCCTCGACCAGCGCGCTGTCGCCCATCAGCGTGGGCGTGCCCGCCAGGCCGGTCATGACCAGGTCGTGCTGCAGCGCCTTCACGGTGCAATCGAGGTCCATCGGATCACCCGACAGCGGGCTGATCTTGCCGCCGATGCGCATCGCGAGCTTCGCGCCCACGCCTGCGTCGAAGGCGATGCGCACTGCGATCGGGTCCCACATGGGGCCGATGGCCGCGTTGCGAATGCCGCGCTCGACCATGCGGCGCAGGATGAAGGTCGAATCACTGGCCGCGCCGCCGCCGGGGTTGTCGGCACCGTCGGACAGCACCACGGGGCCGCCGTCGAAGGCCAGCGCCTCGTCGAGCGATGCGTCGATGCTCGGATAGTGGACCGTGAGCCCGTCGCGCATGGCGATCAGCTCGTCGGCGAGCTGGCGCGCCAGCGCGTCGGCCTTGGCCTGGTTGCCGTCGGTGTAGACCAGCACCTTGGTGCCCATCTCTGACACGTCGCCCCATGAGAAGCCGTGCGTCAGCGAGACCGACAGCACGCCGTCCTTGCCCTCGAGCGACTGCATGCGCTCGACGAAGCCGCGCGCCGGTTCGCGCGAGGTGTGGACCGTGACGATCATGTCGCAGTCGACCACCGCGGCCACCGGCCTGACCTTGCCTTCGACGGTGGCGGCGCAGATGTCGACCAGCTCCAGCCCGCGCTCGAGCACGTCGGTGTGCGGGTACTCCTTGAAGGAGATCATCACGTCGGCGTTGGCGACCATCTCGGGCGTGAGGTGGTTGTGCGGATCGAGCTCCGCGCCGATCACCACGTCGGGCCCGACGATCTGCCGCACGCGCGCCAGCAGGTCGCCTTCGCAGTCGTCATAGCCGTCGGCCACCATCGCGCCGTGCAGGCCGAGCAGCACCATGTCGACCGGCAGCACCGCGCGCAGGTCGTTCAGCAGTTCGTCGCGCAGCGTCTCGTAGGCATGGCGCGTGGTCGTGCCGCTGGGCTGCGCGCCGGCGACCATGCCCTCGAACAGCTGCCATCCCTTGTCGGCGCCGCGCATGCGCGCGGCCCACAGCGGGCCCGAGAACAGCGTCATCGCATCGGGATGCTTGCCGGCGGCGAAGTAGCCGCGGTCCTTGAAGGAGGCGAGGCTGGTCGGCATCGGGCCGAAGGTGTTGGTTTCGGTGGCGAGGGAGGCACTGAAGACACGCATGGGTGGGTTCTCGTTGAGGTGGGAGGGCGGTTGTTCTTGTCCGGCGATCAGGCGCAGGCCGCGCGCAGCCGCTGCGGGCCCAGCATCTCGGCCGTGAGCCCGAAGGCCGCGATGCGCTCGGGCAGCGGCAACCCGCGTGCCAGCGCGGCGCAGGCCTCGCCCATGGCGGCCGAGGTCTGGATGCCGTAGCCGCCTTGCGCCGYGACCCAGAAGAAGCCGGGCGCCCCGGGCTCGAAACCGCCGACCAGGTCGCCGTCGGCCACGAAGGAACGCAGCCCGGCCCAGGTGCGCGTGGGGCGGCGGACGGCGAGCGTGGTCGCTTCCTCGATGCGGTGCACGGCGATGGCGATGTCGAGCTCCTCGGGCTGCACATCCTGCGGCTCGGTGGGGTCGGCATTGGCCGGCGAACCGAGCAGCATGCCGGCGTCGGGCTTGATGTACCAGCCTTCGTCGGCGCCGAAGACCATGGGCCAGTGCGCGACGCTCTCGCCCTCGGGCGGCGCGAAGATGAAGGCCGAGCGCCGGCGCGGCTCGATGCCCAGCGGCCGCACGCCCGCCATGCGGGCGATGGCGTCGACCCAGGCACCGGCCGCGTTGAGCACCACCGGCGCCTCGTACACGGCGCCGCCGGCCTGCACGCGCCAGCGGTCGCCGACGCGTTCGATGGCCGTCACGTCCGCATCGCACACCAGCTTGCCGCCGGCCTGCCGCATGCCGCGCAGGTAGCCCTGGTGGATGGCGTGCACGTCCATGTCGGCCGCATCGGGTTCGTACACCGCGCCCAGCACCTGTTCGGGCCGCAGCGCCGGCACCATCTCGCGCGCCTGTTCGCCGCTCAGCCGCGACGCGCCGGTGTTCATGGCGCGCAGTACCTCCCAGTGGGCTTCGAGCTCGGCCATGTGCTCCTTGCCCGCGACCATCATGGCGCCGCGCGGCGTGAGCAGCGGATGCTCCGCGAAGCCCGCGGGCGGGTCTTCGAGGAAGGCGCGGCTGGCCATCGTGAGGGCGCGCACCTGCGGCGTGCCGTAGCTTTCCATGAAGAGGGCGGCGGAGCGGCCGGTGGAGTGGTAGCCGGGCTGCGATTCGCGTTCGAGCAGGATCACGCGGGCGTGGGGCGCCAGCCAGTGGGCCACCGAGGCCCCGGCGATGCCGCCGCCGATCACGAGGTAGTCGGCCACGAAGGGCGCTGGTGTGCTGGTACTCATCGGCGAAAAGTGTAGATAGAAATTTGCGGATACGCAAATTCATTCGACCCTATCAAGGGAAAACCATGGGCACCGAATCGGTGAAATTTGCGTCAACGCAATTTGCGTATACGCAACTTCCGGGCCCGCGTCATGCGGGTCGGCATGGATGGCGCGACGCCGGGCTGGCAGAATCTCCCTGCATCACAAGAGAAAGCCACGCGTGAATCCACACACAGGGACCAAGCCGGGGACGAAGCCGAAGGAAGAGCCGCCCAAGCTGGACCGCACCACTTTCGGCCATCGACTGCGCACTGCGCGCAAGCGCTTCGGCTGGACGCTGGCGCAACTGGCCGAGCGCTCCGGCGTGTCGATCACCACCATCTCGCGCGCCGAACGCGGCCAGCTCGCGCTGGGCTACGAGAACTTCACCGCGCTGGGCCGTGCGCTCGAGATGGACATGAATGCGATGTTCGCGGGGGCCGGCGTCAAGCCCGCGCAGCTCGAAGGGCCGGTGGTCACGCGCGCGGGCAAGGGCGTGGTGTACCGCGGACTCTCGATCGCCTACGAGTTCCTCGGCACCACGGCGGCCGGAAAGCAGATGAGCCCCGTCGTCGGCACGGTGCATGCACGCCGCATTCACGGCCCCGAGGACTTCGTGCGGCATGTGGGCGAGGAGTTCGCCTATGTGCTGTCGGGCGAGATCGAGGTGCACTTCGAGAACGGCGAGGTGGTTCACCTGGCGCGCGGCGATTCGCTGTACTTCGACAGCCGTCTCGGCCATGCCTACGTGAGCGTGAGCCGCCAGCTCGCGAAGATCGTGGGCATGACTTCGAGCGAGAGCGGCCTGATGCGCTCCGCCCGCGACGGCGACGAGCGCATGGCGCCCATGGTGAAGACTGCGCGCAAGCCTGCCGCAAAGAAAAGCGCCAAGACCGCGAAGGCCGGAAAGAGCGCTTAGCCCACGCMATCGACGCCGTCGAAGGCTGATGGCGGCGGCAAGTCGAAAGTCGAGAGGAAGACATAGGGCCGTACGCATACGCCAATGTCTGTTCCTCCGTGCAAACGCAAATAGACGTTGAGCGTGCCGTGTCAAAGCGGACCGGCAATTCGAGACACCAACTCATTGTGTCGAGCGAGAGGTAAGAAGATCTTCTTATTTCACTCGATGTAGATGTTTATTTGGCAATTGAATGGTGGCTTGCGCGGTGAATTTCTTCGAAAGAAAAAGAGAGATATTGCACGAATCCAAGACGAATCTGATGTCGTCGCGAGGACTTGCATTTCTACAATAATCAGTCGAGAAAAGCCGTTCCTCTGCCCCTAGAGGCACCCGACGGATGTGCGCAAGGCATCGGTGGGCGAATAGCTCCCGAGGTGCGCAGCGCCCTAGAAAATCGCCGGCCTTTCTTGACAGAATTTTTGTCAATCTTGACTCGCTGATACGAAGAAATCATTCGTCCAAGCTGAGCAATTCAGGGTGGTGGTGCTTTCGGATCGACGCGGTGATGCCGCGTCCTTCGGCGCATCAATAAGAACAATGACTTTTCCTTTCCGCGGGCGTGCGTCGCCCAAAGCGGCTGTTTGCCGCGTTCCGAAACTCTCGGCCTCCATCCTCTCGCCCCTTTTGCTCACGGGCGTTGCCGCCGCGTTCGCGGCTCATGCGCAAGTCGCCTCCACGCCCAGGCCGATCATCGAGGAGCAACGCCAGCTAGAGCGCGAACGCGCGTTGCGCGAGCAGCAGGAACGCACGGTCGACACTCGGCCGAAGCCCGCGGTCATCGATGCGCAAACCTTGGCGGAGGACGAGCGGCCGTGCTTTCGCATCGATCGGCTGGTGCTCTCGGGCGAACTGGCGGACGATTTCCAATGGGCGCTGGATGCCGCAGCGAGATCGGGTGAAGCAGCCGACGACTGGCAGGGTCGCTGCCTCGGCACCGCAGGCGTCAACGTCATCCTCGCTCGCGTCCAACAGGCCGTGATCGCCCGAGGCTATGTCACCACACGCGTGCTCGTCGGCCCGCAGGACCTTGCCGCCGGCACATTGGTCCTGACGCTGGTCCCCAGTCGCATTGCAGCGATCCGCTTCGAGGATCGGGAAGAAGGCGAGGACAAGACTTCCACCAGCCTGCGCGGCGCCATCCCGGCGCAAGTGGGCCGTCTCGTCAACCTGCGCGACATCGAACAGGGCCTGGAGAACCTCAAGCGCCTGCCCACCGCTGACGCCGACATCCAGATCGAGGCTTCCACTGCGCCAGGCGCGCGGCCGGGCGACAGCGACCTGGTGGTCGCGTACACGCGCAAACGCCCACTGCGCGCGACCCTGTCCGAACATCACTTACCAACGGCCGCGTTGAGAGATGGATGGTTCGAACGCTGCCGGATGGAAGCACTGAAATTCGTGTGTTGGATGCGGCTGGCAACGCCAAGCCTGTAGATACCTCAAAAATTCTGCTTCCGAATGGAGCTAATTTGGGAGCAAAACTGTGATTCGCGACACCAAAGGCGGCCTTGCGTATTGGAATAGGCGAATTTCTAATTCGCACGATGTGATTTCCAAGGATTTAATTAGAATTCAGAATCCATTTGTTGATGAATCGTATCGCCCGCAGTTTGTGCATGAAATCGCGCAGCGCTACGAACGCCTGATGTTTCAGCGTTACTCCCGTGGCGATCCTGTTCAGGAACTCGCACAGCATTTCGGGCCTATGCTCGAC
>NZ_JBFUCI010000267.1:0-8748 GCF_056405335.1 Variovorax sp. P1_H12_2 | reverse complement strand
TTTTCATACAGTATTCTTGGCGATCCGTCAGCATTGTCTATTTCCATGCCGACTTGGGCGCAGGGGCATTGGCACGAGTCTCCAGTCAATCGATCACCATGTCTGCCCACGAATGTCAGCCTGGCCCGAACCCTCCCCATGCCCACCGCACCCGCCCTCACCCGCAGCCAGTTGCTGCGCCTGGGCGTCGCCCTATCGCTCTACGCCACGTTGCCGATGCGCGCGGCAGCGCAACCCCGGGAGGCCAAGCGCATGAACACCCGACCCATCCCCGCCACCCGCGAAGCCCTGTCCGTGGTCGGCTGCGGCACCTGGGTCGGCTTCGACGTCGCGGCCGGCAGCGCCGAATACCAGCGCCTTGCGGGTGTGCTCGATGCGCTGTTCGCCGCCGGCGGCACGGTGCTCGACAGCTCGCCGATGTACGGCCGCTCCGAAGCCGTGACCGGCGACTTGCTGGCGGCGTCGAACCAGCGCGCCAGGGCCTTCCTTGCCACCAAGGTCTGGACGACCGGCCGCGATGCCGGCATCGCGCAGATGGAGCAGTCCTTCGAGCGCCTGCGCACCGATCGCATCGACCTGATGCAGGTGCACAACCTGGTCGACTGGCGCACCCACCTCAAGACCCTGCGCGGCTGGAAGGACCAGGGTCGCGTGCGCTACATCGGCATCACGCACTACACCGCGTCGGCCCATGCCGAGGTCGAGACGGTGCTGCGCGCCGAGAAGCTCGACTTCCTGCAGATCAACTATTCGATCGACCAGCGCGAGGCGGCCCAGCGCCTGCTGCCGCTGGCGGCCGAGCGCGGCGTGGCCGTGATCGGCAACCTGCCCTTTGGCGGCGGCGGGCTGCTGCGCCAACTGCGCGACAAGCCCCTGCCCGGCTGGGCCGCCGAGATCGGCTGCACGAGCTGGCCACAGGTGCTGCTCAAGTTCGTGCTGAGCCACCCCGCCGTGACCTGCACGATTCCCGGCACCAGCCGGCCGGAGCATATGGCGGACAACGCGGCGGCCGGTGCGGGTTCATTTCCGGACGCGGCCTTCTGGCGGCGCCATGAAGCTTCGCTGCGGATCTAGGCCTGTGAACAGGTCCTAAGCCAGAAACCGCAGCAGCGCCGCGTTGACCTCGTCCGCCCGCTCGAACTGGGCCCAGTGCCCGGCTCCCTCGATCACCACGCCTTCGCGCCCCGGATGACCCGCGGCGAGCTGCGCCACCACCGACCGCGCCTGCGCTGTGACGTCGTGCTCGCCCCACAACAGCAACTGGCGCCCGCCGATCGCATCCAGCGCGGCCTGYAGCCCACCGGCCAGCGAGACCTCCTTGCTGCGAAAACGCGTGCCGTGGCAGGAGATATCGTGGATCGCGAAGGYCAGCGCATCGATCGCGGCCCGGTCGTGCAGCATCAGCGCGGCAAGGTTGTGCAGCAGAGCGGCGCGCTCCTGGTCGCGGTCCTCGGCGGCGCGCCAGTTGACCATCTCCACCGTCATGCGCCGCAGCGTGCCGTGACCGCCGCTGCCGATCAGCGCCAGGCGCCGGATGCGGCCKCGGCGCTGGCCGAACCTRGCGGCGATCAGGCCGCCGAACGAGAAGCCGCCAAGGTCGATCTCGGCCTGCGCACCGACCAGGCTGGCCAGCGTTCCGGACAGCGCGTCGAGCAATGGATCGACCGCCGCCTGGCCGGCCGGCGGCTCGGGCGGCGCGTCGGATTCATTGAAACCCGGCAGGTCGGGCAGCCACAGCGTGCGCGAGGCCGACAGCGCCTCGACGTTGCGCAGCCAGTGCATCCAGCTGCCATGGCCGCCATGCAGCAGCACCAGCGGCGGCTGCGTGGCATCGTCGCCGAAGCGTCGCCAGCGCACGCGCACGCCGTCATGCACGGCATCGTGATGGGTGGACAGCGCGTCGATGCGCGCGATCAGGCCGAGAGCGTCGGCTTCGGCCTGGGGATCGAAGGTCGAGAAATAAGGCACCCGCGGATTGTGCCGCGCAGTGGCCCGAGCTCAGGCCTGCGCCTTTCCGAAGCGGAAGCTCGACACCGAGATGCCCCCCATGAACGCATCCTCGTGATAGATGCGCTCGCCGGCCTCGCCTTCGGCGGCACCGACCGCGACCATCAGCGGGATCAGGTGCTCCTCGCGCGGATGCGCGATGCGCGCCGCGGGCGCAGCGGACCAGTGAAGCAGCTGCTCGATGCGATCGCCGGGCGCCGCGCCGACCACCGCCTCGTCGAGCCAGTCGTCGAAGGCCTTCGACACATCGCGCGCCTGCGGACCGAAGTTGCGCAGGTTGTGATAGCTCAGGCCGCTGCCGATGATCAGCACGTTCTCGTCGCGCAAGGGGGCAATGGCTCGCCCGAGCGCGATGTGCTCGGCCGGATCGAGCCCGCGCCGCAGCGACAGCTGCACCACCGGCAGCTCGGCCTTCGGATAGATCGCGGCCATCGGCGAGAAAGTGCCATGGTCGAAGCCGCGCTCGGCATCGAGCCCCGCGGGCAGGCCCGCCGCCTCGATCAGCGACTGCACGCGGCGTGCGAGCTCGGGCGAGCCGGGCGCGTCGTAGTGCACCTGGTAGGTGTGGGCCGGGAAGCCGCCGTAGTCGTAGATCATGGGCGGGCGCGGGTTGCCCATCACGGTGAACGCGGGCTCTTCCCAATGCGCCGACACCATCAGGATGGCGGCCGGCGTACGGCCGATCTGGCGCGGCATGTCGGCCAGTGCGGCTTCGAGCTGGTCGTAGGCGTGGCCCATCTCCTTCTTCATCCAGGGCCAGGGCCCGCCGCCGTGCGAGATGAAATAGGTGGGCAATGTGGACATGGTGCTCATGGAATGCTCCTTGAGCGCCAGTCTAAGGATTTCCCATCAAGAAATCGATAGGCTAGGATTCATCGATTCATTTCCCAGGAGGAAATCATCGATGGACCGCCTGACCAGTCTTCGCGTCTTCAGGGAGGTGGTGGAGTCGGGCAGCTTCGTCGCCGCCGCCGAGCGGCTCGCGATCTCGGCGCCGATGGCCAGCAAGCATGTGGCGCAGCTGGAAAAGTCATTGGGCGCACGCCTGCTGCATCGCTCGAGCCGGCACCTGAGCCTGACCGAGGCCGGCCGGGCCTGGTACGAGCAAAGCGGCCGCGCGCTGGATCTGCTCGATGCCGCGGAAAACGCCATCGGCCAGAAGAACGACGCGCCGCGCGGCCAGTTGAAGGTCAGCGCGCCGGTGTGGTGCGCCACGCCGCGCTTCGCCGATGTGCTGGCCGGCTACCGTGAACGCTGCCCCGAGGTGCTGGTCGACATGCACCTGGAGAACCGCAAGGTCGATCTCGCGGCCGACGGCTACGACCTCGCGCTGCGCGCCACGCAGGAGCCCTCCCCGGCGCTGATCGCACGGCCGTTGTGCCGGCTGCAGTTCCATCTGGTCGCTTCGCCGGAGTGCATCGCGCGGGCCGGCACGCCCGCGGTGCCCGCCGACCTCGCGAAGCTCGACGCCATCGTGCCGAGCTACGTGAACATCGAGGGCCTGGCACTCAAGGACAGCCGTGGCCGCCAGGCGCCGCTGCGCTTGCAGCCGGTGATGAGGTCCGACGACACCACGCTGACCCTGCATGCCGTGCGGGCCGGCATCGGCATGTCCTTCCTGCCCGAATGGCTGGTCGACGAGGACCTGGCCCAGGGCCGGCTGGTGCGGCTGGTGCCGGACTACGTGGCCCCGGCGGTGACGCTGTTCGCGGTCTATACCAGCCGGCAGTACATGGCGCCCAAGCTGCGCAGCTTCATCGACTTCGTCGGCGAGCGGCTGGGCGCCTCCTAGCCCGCGCGAAGGGCGCGCCGCAAACCCTTGCCTGTGCGCAACGCCCTGCCCGCCGGTACAGTGACGCCTCACTGGAGACTCCCCGCTTGTTCCGTTACTTCGAAAAACTTCTTCCCGCCTATCCCGTCGCTGAACCCGCGCTGCCGCCGCGCGGCCTCTTCGCCTTTCTCTGGGCCTGCACCCAGGGCTTGCGCGGCAAGATCGCCGCCATGGCCGCGCTCACGGCCGCGATGTCGGCCTTCGAGGCGCTGCTGTTCGCGATGCTCGGGCGCATCGTCGACTGGCTCGGCGGCCAGGTGCCGGCCCGGCTCTGGGAGGAGCGCGGCACCACGCTGATGTGGCTGGGCATCGCGCTCGTCGCGAGCATCGGCGTGGTGGCGCTGCAGACCATCGTCAAGCACCAGACGCTGGCGGTGAACCTGCCGATGCGGCTGCGCTGGAACTTCCACCGCCTGATGCTCGGCCAGAGCATGGCCTTCTACCAGGACGAGTTCGCGGGCCGCATCACGGCCAAGGTCATGCAGACCGCGCTGGCGGTGCGCGAGACCATCTTCGTGCTGGCCGACGTGCTGGTCGCGATGGTCGTCTACGTCGCCACCATGATCGTGCTGGCGGCGGTGCTCGACCGCCAGCTGATGCTGCCCTTCCTGGTCTGGCTGGTGCTCTACATCGGCTCGCTGGTCTTCTTCGTGCCGCGCCTGGGCAAAGTGGGCAAGGCGCAGGCCGACGCACGCGCATCGATGACCGGGCGAGTCACCGACGCCTACACCAATATCGCCACCGTCAAGCTGTTCTCGCACACCCAGCGCGAGGCCGGCTTCGCGCGCTCGGCCATGAAGGAATTCATGGGCACCGGCTATGCCCAGATGCGGCTGGTGAGCGCCTTCGAGATCGTCAACCACACGCTGAGCATGGGCCTGACCGCCGGCATGGCGGGGATGGCGCTGTGGCTCTGGTCGCAGGGCGCCGTCGGTGTCGGCGCGGTGGCCGCCGCCACCGCGATGGCGCTGCGGCTGCAGGGCATGTCGCACTGGATCATGTGGGAGATGACCAGCCTGTTCGAGAACATCGGCACGGTGCAGGACGGCATGAACACGCTGTCGCGGCCGCGCACCGTGCTCGACGCGCCGGATGCGAAGACGCTCGTGGTGCCGCGCGGCGAGGTGCGCTTCGACCATGCGAGCTTTCGCTACGGCGACGCCGGCCGCCGCGTGATCGACGGCCTGAGCCTCACCGTCAGGCCCGGCGAGAAGATCGGCCTGGTCGGCCGCTCGGGTGCCGGCAAGTCGACGCTGGTCAACCTGCTGCTGCGCTTCCACGACCTGGAGAGCGGCCGCATCCTGATCGACGGCCAGGACATTGCCCACGTGACGCAGGACAGCCTGCGCGCGCACATCGGCATGGTGACGCAGGACACCTCGCTGATGCATCGCTCGGTGGCCGACAACATCGCCTACGGCCGGCCCGATGCCGGCGAGGCCGCGATCCGCGCCGCCGCCGAGCGCGCCGAGGCGCACGACTTCATCCAGACGCTGGGCGACGCCAATGGCCGGCGCGGCTACCAGGCGCACGTGGGCGAGCGCGGCGTGAAGCTCTCCGGCGGCCAGCGCCAGCGCATCGCGATCGCGCGCGTGATGCTGAAGGACGCGCCGATCCTGCTGCTSGACGAAGCCACCAGCGCGCTCGACTCCGAAGTCGAGGCCGCGATCCAGGCCAGCCTCTACCGGCTGATGGAGGGCAAGACGGTGATCGCGATCGCGCACCGGCTGTCGACCATCGCGGCGATGGACCGGCTGATCGTGCTCGACAACGGCCGGGTGGTCGAGGAAGGCGATCACAGGACGCTGCTGGCCAAGGGCGGGCTCTACGCACGGCTCTGGGCGCACCAGAGCGGGGGCTTCCTGGGCGACGGCGACGATGACGAGGAAAGCGATGCGATGGCGGCGGAGCCGTCGACGGTCTGACTCGGGAGTCCTACAGCCGGCCGTGACGGCCGCCGACATCGCCATCGCGGCGAACCGGCACAGTGGAGGGGTCTTCAACCCAGAGGAGTTTCCACCGTGAATTCCATCATCTACATCGTCGGTCTGGTCGTCGTCGTGGTTGCCGTGCTCTCGTTCTTCGGTCTGCGCTGAAAACGCCGCTTCCTCTCTTCCGCTCTCCTGTGGCGGTTCACGGGGTCGCTTGCGACCCCGTTCTTCATGGGGCGAGGGTTGGACATCGCCGGGCATAATTTCGCGCTCCCCCCGGTGCGCCGGACCTGTTCCCCGATATGAAGGAAGTCGTTGAATCCTGTTGCGCCCCACCCTACGCTGCAGGATGCGGCGATCACCGAGGCGGTGAAGCTGATCGAGGAGTCCGGCCCGCTCGACGACGCGCAAGCCGTGCGCGAGGCGATGAGCCTGCGACCCGACACCGCGGGCCGCATCGCCGAGCGCGCGCGCATCCTGGGCCGGCGCGTCGGGCTGCAGGGCGAGCTGTCGCGCGCACGCGCCTGGGCGCCCTGGGTGCTGCTGGGCCTGGTGGCGCTGGTCGTCGTCGCCGGCCTCAGCCTCGCGGGCAACGTGCTGGGCGGCGGCGAGCGGCGGATCAACGTCGTGGTGGCGCTGGCCAGCCTGCTGGGCCTGCACCTGCTCACCTTGCTGCTGTGGCTCGTCGGGCTCGTCGTGCCGCTCGGCGCCTTCCGGGCCTCCTTCGGCTGGTTCTGGCTCACGCTCACGACCCGGGTGGCCGGAGGCCAGCACGGCCAGGCTCCGGTGCTGCTGCGCGCCGTGACACGGCTGCTGGCCCGCGCCCGGCTGCTGCCCTGGGCCCTGGGCTTCGTGAGCCATGCGGTCTGGACGCTCTCGTTCGCCGTGGTGCTCGCGGCGCTGCTGTTCGCGCTCGCATTCCGCAACTACACGCTGAACTGGGAGACCACCATCCTCGATCCGGGCTTCTTCGTGCACAGCGTGCAGTGGCTGGGGCGGGCGCCGGCATGGCTGGGCTTCCCGGTGCCTGATGCGCAAGCCGTGCTGTCGCCGCTCGCCGCCGCGTCGGGCCAGCGCGCCTGGGCGCTCTGGCTCACGGGCTGCATCGTGGTCTATGGACTGCTGCCGCGGCTGGCCTTCGCGCTGCTCAGCGCGGCCGTCTGGCTGGCGCGCCGGAAGGCGTTGCGCCCCGATCTGTCGGAGCCCTACTTCCATCGGCTGCTGGCGCGCTTCGAGGCCCTCGAGCCGCGGCAGATCGTCGATGCCGACCCCGGCAGCATCCCTCACGGCGCGCCGGCGCACCTGTCGGCCGGCGACACCCTCGACACCCTGGTCGCGATCGGGTTCGAACTGACCCCGGAACAGCATTGGCCGCCCGCCGGACTCGACATCCCCGGCATGTGCGCGCTGCGGATCGACGGCAGTGCGGCCCAGCGGCGCGAACTGCTCGACACACTGGCCGGCCTGCGGCCACGCCGGGTCCTCATCGGCTGCCGCGCGGCGTCCAGCCCGGACCGCGGCACCGAGCGCTTCGTGCGCGAGGTGATGGCCCTGTGCGGCGAATGCCGGCTGTGGTTGCTCGGCGCCGCGGCGGACGATGCGGCCCGCCTGCGCTGGCAGGCCTGGCTGGCCGATGTCGGCCTGGACGGCCTGTGCGCCGACGCCGCACCGGAGGCCGTGCTGCACGGCTGGGCATGACGACACCGATCCGAATCGCCGTGGTCGGGCATGCCAACGCCGGCAAGACCTCGCTGCTGCGCACGCTGACGCGCCGGGTGAATTTCGGCGAGGTCTCGGAGCACCCCGGCACCACGCGGCATGTCGAAGCCGTCGACCTGCAAGTCGACGGCGCGGCGGCCGTTCGCTTCTTCGACACGCCGGGCCTGGAGGACGCCGTCGCGCTGCGCGAGCACATCGATGCGCTCGACAAGGCCGCGACGCCGCCCGAGCGCATCCGCCTGTTCCTGCAGGGCCCCGAAGCGCATGGCGTGTTCGAGCAGGAGGCGAAGGTGCTGCGCGCCCTGCTCGAGGTCGACGCCGCCTTCCTGGTGATCGATGCGCGCGAGCCGGTGCTGCCCAAGTTCCGCGCCGAGATCGAACTGCTGAACGCCTGTGCGCGGCCGGTGCTGCCGGTGCTGAACTTCGTGCGCCATACAGACAGCCGCGAGGCGGCGTGGAAGGAACTGCTGTCGGCCTACGGGCTGCATGTGGTGGTGCGCTTCGATGCGGCGGCGCCCTTCGTCGGCGCCGAGCACGAGCTTTACCGCGACCTCGCGACCCTGCTGCGCGACCGGCGGGCTGCACTCGATCGCGTGGCGGCCTTCCTCGACGCCGAGTTCGCGCAGCGCCGCGACGCCGCGGGCCGGCGCATCGCCGAGTTGCTGGTCGACGCCGCATCGATGCGGCGCACCGTGTCGGCCGGCGAGTTCGCCGACCCGCCGACCCGTCAGCGGCTCATCGCCGCACTGCAGAAGACCGTCTTCGACAAGGCGCAGCGCTGCGCCGACGACCTGCTGGCGCTCTATGGCTTTCGCGAAGGCGACGCCGACGAGTCGCCGCTGCCGCTGGTCGAAGGACGGTGGGCGATGGACTTCTTCCATCCCGAGGCGATGAAGGATGCCGGGATCCTGCTCGGCAAGGGCGTGGCGGTGGGCGCCGCGGCCGGGGTGGTGGCGGACCTCGCGCTGGCCGGCCTCTCGCTCGGCGCCGGCGCGGCGCTGGGCGGCGCCATCGGCGGCGCGGTCTCCCAGGGCCTGGGGCCGTTGGGCCGCAAGCTGGCCAACAAGCTGCGCGACCTCCACGAGCTGACGGTCGAGGACCGCGTGCTGTTCGTGCTCGCGGCCTGGCAGCTGCAACTGCTGCGCGCGCTCGAGCAGCGCGGCCATGCCGCGGTCGACCGCATCGCCGCCGGCGCCAGGGAGCCGGCGGCGGCAGGCCAGCGCGCGCTCGCGGACCTGGTGCGCGCCGCGCAGCCGGCAC
>NZ_JBFUCI010000266.1:0-8832 GCF_056405335.1 Variovorax sp. P1_H12_2 | reverse complement strand
CTTTAGTCTTGTTTGCCGGGCGTCAAGGACGGGCATGCGGATTCAGTGCGCGAGGAAGGCCTGCACCGCGCTGACGGTCTTCTCAGGCGCTTCCTCCATCAGCCAGTGGCCCGAGCCGGGGACGACCAGCTCGGTCACGTCGGTGGCGGCGTTGCGCATCACCACCGCCTCCGTCGCGCCGAAGGACTTCTGGCCGCCGATGGCGAGCACCGGCATCGCCAGCTTGGTCTTTCCGGACTCGGCGTTGTCCTTCGCGTCCTGCCGGATCGAGAGGAACTGCGCAAAGGCCGACTGCATCGCCCCGGGGCGTGCATAGAGCTTGGCGTAGTGCACGCGCGTGGCTTCGTCGATCTTGCGCGGGTCGCCGGCGAACTCGTTCCAGAAGCGGTCGAGGTAGATGCGCTCGCGCCCCTTCACCAGCCGCAGCATGTCGGCGCCGCCGAAGTCGAAATGCCACAGCGGGGGCGAGCGAACGATCTCGTCCCATGGCGCGATGCCGGGCACGGGTGCATCCATCACGACCAGGCGCGTGGTCTTGTCCGGATAGCGGGCGGCGTAGGCGTAGGCCACCATGGTGCCGATGTCGTGGCCCACCACATCCGCCTTGTCGATGCCCAGCGTGTCGAGCACCGCCCGCATGTCGGCCGCCTGCGTGCGCTTGTCGTAGCCGCCTGGCGGCCTGGACGACAGGCCCATGCCGCGAAGGTCGGGCACCACCACCGTGTGGTCGCGCGCCAGGGCGGCGGCCATCGGCGACCACATGTCGCCGGTGTCTCCGAAGCCGTGCAGCAGCAGCACGGCCGGCCCAGTGCCGCCGATGCGCACGTGCAGTTGGGCGCCTTCCGCGGCGTCGATGGTCTGCGTGCGGAAGCCGGCCGGATAGGGCTTGACCTGCGCGTGCGCCGGCATCGCAAGAGCCGCAAGGGTGAGCGCCAGAGCGCCGAGGAGGCTGGACGGTTTCATGGGGGCTTTCCGATCAGGTGCGGGTGATGGATGCACCGCCATCGACCAGCGATGCGGTACCGGTGACGAAAGACGAGTCGTCCGAGGCCAGGTAGAGCACGGAGCGAGCCAGCTCCTCCGGCCGCGCCACGCGCTTGAGCGCATGGAGATTCGTGACGAAGGCCTGCGACTCCTTGGTGTTGTTCATGCCGCGGTACATGTCGGTGTCGACGGCGCCCGGCAAGATTGCGTTGACGCGCACCCCTTGCGGGCCGTATTCGGCGGCCAGCGCCTGAGTCAGGCCGATCAGGCCCGACTTGCTCGCCGCATAGGCGGCCACGCCCGGAAACGCGAAGGTGTGGCCGACGAAGGTGGAGGTGAAGATCACCGAGCCGCCGCCGTTCTCGAGCATCTGCGCGATCTGGTGCTTGGCGCCGAGGAAGGCGCCGGTCAGGTTGATCGCCAGCGTGTCGGCCCAGCCGGCTTCGGTGACGCCCGTGCTGGCCCCGCCTTCGCCCAGGGTGCCTGCGTTGTTGAAGGCGACGTCGAGGCGGCCGTAGGTCGACACGGCCAGCGCGACGAGGGCGCGCGCATAGTCTTCCGAGCGCACATCGCCGGCGAGTGCGACGGCTTCGCCACCGGCGGCGCGGACCTCGGCGACGAGCTGGTCGAGTTCGGCCGCCCGGCGCGCGCCGACGACCAGCCTGGCGCCTTCCGCCGCGAAGAGTTTGGCGGTTGCATGGCCGATGCCGGCGCTGGCGCCGGTGATGAGGGCGACTTTTCCTTGGAGACGGTTCACGGTGGTTCCTTGGGTTGCTGAGTGAAGCGATGAGATGCACTCAGTGTGGAGACCAGGGACCGTTTGCACTAGACGTCCAACCTCGATGCTGGCTTTCGGAAAAACCGRACGAGCGGGCGATCGGCTTGGCGCCGCGAAAGCGCCATCGCTGAAAGTTATTGACACTTTCTGAAAGGAACTGAGGTTGACGCCATCCGCCTGAGTGCTGAAAGTCGCTGCTCCTGCATCCAGATGTCACTTGTGTTTCTTGATGCGTCCGAGAGCGTTTCAAAACAGGTGGAGTCGATTGCAGTGAACAGGTCTTATCGGTCGATGTGGAATGGCGCGCTGGGCGCCTGGGTGGCGGTGTCGGAGGTGGCGCGCACAGGCGGGAAAAGCAGCCAGCGCGGGCTGGTTGCGGCGGCTGTGGCGGCCGCGGCCCTCATGTGCGGAACCGCGAATGYGGCCGACATGGTCTTCAAAGGCTTGAATGTGATTCAGCCGATGAACGTCGCGTCGAACTGGGTAGGGGGCGTGCGCCCCGGGCTGGGCGACCGCGGCGTGGTGTCCGGCACGGCGCTATCGATCAGCCCGGGTGGCATCTCGCTCGGTGTCCTTTGGATCACCAGCGGCGCGGCGGTGATCCGCTTCAACCAGGCCATGTCGTCGCTCTCGCTTGCCGGTATCGACGGCGTCGGCATTCAGTCGGACTCCGCCAAACAGATCTCTCTTCCCACCCACATCAATCTGCTAGGCGATATTGCCCTCCGGACGACCAATGCCGCGGGAGGAGGCTTCACTTTCGCGGGCCAGAGCGGTTATTCGAACTATGGCATCCAGCTCGGGAACCACACACTGACCCTTGATCCGGTCCACGCGGCCAATGTCATGGAGTCACGCGAAGGCGTCGGCATCTTCGGCACCGGGAACGTCATCAAGACCGGCGCGGGGACGCTCACCTGGAACGGCGCACCTGGCAACGCCGGCTATGACACCTCGCGGTTGCAATACACCGGCTACACGGACATCCGCGAGGGCACCTTTGCCCTCACCGGCATCTCCAGCCTGGTGAACTCCAGCCGCGTGAACGTCAACGGCACGCTCGACATCTCGGGCACGGCCAATGGGCTCTACGACACCACGGGCACGCCCGGCGGCAGCAGCCTGCGCAACCTGACCGGCGCCGGTCAGATCGTGCTGGGGGCGCGCAACCTGCACCTCCGGGCCGGGCAGAGCGACTTTGCCGGCACCGTCAGCGGCACCGGTGCGCTTGTCGTCGAAGGCGGCGAGGCCACGCTGCGTGGCGCGAGCAGCTACAGCGGCGGCACGCAGCTCAAGAGCGGGCGCCTGAACCTCGGGCACAACAGCGCGCTGGGCACCGGCGAGCTGGCCATGGACGACGGCACCACGCTGGRCTTCGTCGCCGATGGCCTGAACGTCGCCAACAACATCCGGCTCACGGGCACGCAGGGGCCGGTGATCGACACCGGCGCCTTCAGCGAAACCCTCTCCGGGGTCCTCAGCGGCACCGGCGTGTTGACCAAAAAAGGCACCGGAACGCTGACGCTGCGCAGCGCGAGCAGCTACAGCGGCGGCACCCAACTCAAGAGCGGTCGCCTGAACCTCGGCCACAACCAGGCCCTGGGCACCGGCGAGCTGGCCATGGACGACGGCACCACGCTCGGCTTCGTCGCCGATGGCCTGACCATTGCCAACAACATCCGGCTCACCGGCACGCAGGACCCGGTGATCGACACCGGCGCGTTCAACGAAACGCTCTCCGGCGTCATCAGCGGCACCGGCTTCCTGACCAAGGAGGGCAGCGGCACGCTGACCCTCAGCGCTGCCAGCACCTACACCGGCGCCACGAACGTGGCGGCCGGCACCGTGCGCGCGGGGGCCGCCGGCACCTTCAGCGCCGGCTCGGCGCACACGGTGGCCGCAGGCGCGGTGCTCGACCTCGCCGGCCACAACCAGACCATCGCGGCGATGACCAACGCCGGCACCGTGTCGCTGCCGGGCGGCACGGCCCGCACCACCCTGACCATGAACGGTCCCTGGATCGGACAAGGCGGGACGCTGAATGTGGCCCTCGCGTCGGCCAGCGGCGGCATCGTCTCGGACCGGCTGGTGCTCAACGGCGCCACGGCCAAGGCGAGCGGCCGCACCACGGTGCAGGTCGGCAACCAGGGGCTGCTGGGCGCGATGACCACTGGCAACGGCATCGAGGTCGTCAGCGCGCTCAATGGGGCGACCACCACCGCCCAGACGACGCGCGACGCCTTCAGCCTCGCGGGCGGCCACATCGATGCCGGCGCCTTCGAGTACCGGCTGTACGCCGCCGACGTCGACGGCACCGGCGAGAACTGGTACCTGCGTTCGGCGACCACCGCGACGCCTCCTGCGGCGCCGGGCCTCCCGGTGGTGGGCGGGCAGCCCACCTACCGCCTCGAAGTCCCGCAGTTCGCCGCGCTGCCCGAGCAGCTGCGCCAGGGCAACTTCGTGATGCTGAGCAACCTGCACCAGCGCGTCGGCGACGAGTCGGGCGCCGGTGCGCCGCGCCAGGCCTGGGGACGCATCATCAGCACCGACCGCACGGTGAGCCAGACCGGCGCGGCGAGCCCCGACAGCGAAGGCCGCCTGAACGGCTTCCAGGCCGGCACCGACCTGTGGGCTGACCCGAACTGGCGCACGGGCGTCTACGTCGGCCAGCTCGAAGGCGACATGCGCGTCACGGGCTTCGCGCGCGGCATCGCCAACCTGGCGGTGGGCAGCAACGACCTGCGCAGCCGCTACCTCGGCATCTACGCCACCTGGCGCAACGGGGGCGGCTTCTATGCCGACGCGGTGCTGCAGGGCGGGCGCCACCGCTACGACGTCTCGCCGCAGCTCGCGCTGGCGACGCACGGTAACGGCGACAGCCTGCTGGCCTCGATCGAGGTGGGGCAGGGCTTCCAGGTCGCTCCCGGCTGGTCGCTGGAGCCGCAGCTGCAGCTGATGCACCAGCGCGTCGATCTCGACAACGTCGCCATCGCCGGCGCCACCGTCCAGCAGGACAGCCACAACGGCTGGATCGCGCGCGTGGGGCTGCGCCTGAAGGGTGATGTGACGACCGCCGCCGGCGTGCTGCAGCCCTATGGCCGGCTGAACGTCTACAGCAGCAGCCAGGGCACCGACGTCTCGCGTTTCATCGGCCCGGGCGGCTACGCCGACATCGCCACCCGCACCGGCGGCACCAGCACGGAGCTGGCCGCGGGCGCGACGCTGGCGCTGTCGGCCGCCACCAGCCTTTATGGCGAACTCGGCAAACTCTGGGCCTCGGGCGGCGACGCGCGCGCCAGCAGCGGGCTCAACGCCAGCGTCGGCGTGAAGGTGCGCTGGTAGGGCCGGTGCCGATCGGGGCCCGAACCCAAGGGCCTGTCTCCTGAATCAGGCGAGGAGCAGGCCCAGCACGTACTCGTCGACGTAGTGCGGCTCGTCGGCCCGCTTGTAGAACTCTCGCAGCGTGCCTTCGTGCACGAAACCCAGCTTCTCGTAGAAGCGCAGGGCTTGCGTGTTGTCGCTCTCGGCGAACAGCTCGATGCGCCTGACACCGTCGGCCTTGAGCCGCTCGATGGCATCGGTGACCATGGCATGCCCCACCCCTTGCCCCTGGCGCGCACTCTTGAGCGAATAATTGTTCACCAAAAGCCCGAAAAGCACTAAGATCGCCCCGTGAAACCCAAGGACGAAGACAAACTCCGCGCCATCGCCGAAGCCACGTTCACGCTGGTCGAGCAGACCGGCCTGAGCGGCCTGACCATGGCGGCCATCGCGCGCGAGGCGGGCCTGGCCACGGGCACGCTCTACGTCTACTTCAAGTCCAAGGAAGAGTTGATGGTCGCGCTCTACGAGCAGGCCAAGACGAACACCACCGCCAGCCTCCTGCACGGCGACGACCCGAAGGCGCCGTTTCGCAGCCGCTTCCGCCACATGTGGATGAACTGGCTCGACCACCGCCTCACGCACTATGCGCAGGTCGTGTTCCTGGAGCAGTACTACAACTCGCCCTGGTTCAGCGAAGAGAGCCGCAATCTCTCCGCCCGGCTCATCAAGGGCTGGATCGACCTGATCGAGGCCGCCAAGGCGCAGCAGATCCTGAAGGACGTGCCCACCGTGCTGCTGATCAACAGCTTCGCCGGTTCGGTGCGCGAGACCGCCAACCTGCTGCGCTCCGGCGCCCTGGCCCGCACCGACGCCAACCTGGCGATGGCCTTCGGCCTCTGCTGGGACGGCATCAAAGCCTGAGCCGCTTGACCTCGGCCGTGCACAGGTCTATTGTTTGCCCGAACCGTTATTCATCGAAGAGAGAGCCCCACCATGACCACCACCCTCCACATCAACGGCAAGGATCGGCAGGTCGATGCCGATCCGTCCACCCCGATCCTCTGGGCCCTGCGCGACACGCTCGGCATGACCGGCACCAWGTTCGGCTGCGGCGCGGCGCTGTGCGGCGCCTGCACGGTGCATCTCAACGGCCAGCCGATCCGCTCCTGCGTGACGCCGATCTCCGCCGCGGCGGGCCAGAAGATCACCACCATCGAAGCCGTCACCGACGGCAGCGACAAGGTCGGCAAGGCCGTGAGCGCGGCCTGGGTCAAGCATGACGTGGCGCAGTGCGGCTACTGCCAGAGCGGGCAGATCATGTCGGCCACCGCCTTCCTGAAGACGCTTCAGCCCGGCAAGCTGCCCAGCGAGGCCGAGATCGATTCGGCCATGGCCGGCAACATCTGCCGCTGCGGCACCTACGCGCGCATCCGCGCCGCGGTCGCCGACGCCGCCAAGACCCTGGCTTGAAGAAGAAGGAGAGCACCATGAACTTCGACCCCACCACCTTCGAGCTGCCCGCCAACCTTCGCGCGCTGATGACGCGCAACGAAAACAGCACCGACGAACCCCAAGGCCTCCCGCGGCGCAGCTTCCTGAAGCTCACGGCAGTGAGCGGCTTCGCGCTCGGCGTCTTCCCCGCGGGTGTACTTGCACAGGAAGCGGACCCCACGGGATCAGGCCGGCCGCCAGGCCTGAAGCCATTGCAGCAGCCCTCGGCCTTCGTGCGCATCGACCGCGACGGCACCACCACCATCACCATCAACCGGCTCGACTTCGGGMAGGGCGTGCAGACCGGGCTGCCGATGATCCTGGCCGAAGAACTCGACGCCGACTGGTCGAAGGTCAAGAGCGTTCACGGCACCAACGACCCGGCGTACATCGATCCCATGTTCGGCATGCACATCACGGGCGGCTCGGGCTCGATCAAGAACTCGTACACGCAGTACCGCGAGCTCGGCGCCCGCACCCGCGCCATGCTGGTCGGCGCGGCGGCGGCACAGTGGAAGGTGAGTGCCTCCACGCTGCAGACGCGCGACGGCGTCGTCATCGGCCCCGGTGGCAAGAAGTTGGGCTACGGCGAGCTGGCCGAAGCGGCGATGAAGCTGCGCGTACCCGACACGGTCAAGCTCAAGGACCCGAAGGACTTCCACCTCATCGGCAAGCCCACCGGCCGGCTCGACGCCCAGGCCAAGTCCAGCGGTCACCAGAATTACGGCATCGACATGAAGCTGCCCGGCATGCTGACCGCCGTGGTGGTGCATCCGCCGGTGTTCGCTGCCAAGGTCAGGTCGGTGGACGACAGCGCCGCGAAGGCGGTCAAGGGYGTCAAGGCCGTGCTGCGCGTGCCGCTCGACCGTGGCGCCGAAGGCGTGGCCGTGGTCGCCGATGGCTACTGGGCCGCCAAGCAGGGCCGCGATGCGCTCAAGATCGATTGGGACACCAGCGGCGTCGACAAGGTCGACAGCGAGAAGCAGCTGGCGCAGTACCGCGAGCTCGCGACCCTGCCGGGCCCGCGCAAGTACAACGACGATGTGTCGAAGCTGGCCAGCGCGCCGCACAAGATCAACGCCGAATTCGTCTTCCCCTACCTGGCGCACGCGCCGATGGAGCCGCTCAACTGCACCGTCCACCTGGTCGGCAACAAGGCGGAAGTGTGGACAGGCACGCAGATGCCCGGCATCGACGGCATGGCCGCCGCCAAGGTGCTGGGCGTGCCGCCGCAGAACGTCAAGGTCAACGTGCAGATGGCGGGCGGCGGCTTCGGCCGTCGCGGCCTGCTGACCAGCGACTTCGTGGCCGAGGCCTGCAGCGTCGTCAAGGTCGCGCAGGCGGCGGGCATCAAGGCGCCGATCCGCACGCTGTGGAGCCGCGAGGACGACATCAAGGGCGGCTACTACCGCCCGATGCACCTGCACACCGCGAAGATCGKCTTCGACGCGCAGGGCAAGATCACGGCCTGGGACCACGTCATCGTCGGCCAGTCGCTGCTGATGGGCACCCTGTTCGAGCAGATGATGGTCAAGGACGGCATCGACGCCACCGCCGTCGAGGGCATGAAGGAGCCGTACGACATCCCGATGCGGCTCACGGTGCATCACCCCAAGCTCAACGTGCCGGTGCTCTGGTGGCGCAGCGTGGGCTCGACCCACACCGCCTTCGTCATGGAGACGCTGCTCGACGAAATCGCCCGCACGACGAAGCAAGACCCGGTCGCCTACCGCATGAAGCTCATCGGCGACCAGCACCCGCGCCACAAGGCGGCGCTGCAGCTCGCTGTGGACAAGTCCGGCTACGGCAAGAAGAAGCTCGAAGCGGGCCGCGCCTGGGGCGTGGCGGTGCACGAATCCTTCGACTCGGTGGTGGCCTATGTGGTGGAAGCCTCGGTGAAGGATGGCACGCCCACATTGCACCAAGTGACCGCGGGCGTGCACTGCAACCTGGTGGTCAACCCGCAAAGCGTGGAGGCGCAGGTGCAGGGGGCGGYGGTGATGGGGTTGTCGATGTGCCTGCCGGGTGCCGCGATCACGCTGAAGGACGGGGTGGTGCAGCAGAGCAACTTTGGGGACTTCGTGGYGCCGCGCATTACGGACATGCCGCAGATTGCGGTGTTCACGGTGCCTAGCGCGGATGCGCCGACCGGCATGGGCGAGCCGGGGCTGCCGCCGCTGGCGCCTGCGTTTGCGAATGCGGTGGCGGCGATCACGGGGAAGCCGGTGCGGGAGTTGCCTTTCAAGCTGGCTTGA
>NZ_JBFUCI010000265.1:0-8886 GCF_056405335.1 Variovorax sp. P1_H12_2 | reverse complement strand
CGCCGGCGCCGGCGCCGAGCGGGTAGGCCGCGGCCAGCCGGGCCCGCGAGCCGAAGGGGGAGGGGCGGTCAGACGTAGTCATCGGTACCCGGCGCGGCAATCACGATCTCGCCGGCTTCGGCCAGGCGGCGGGCGACCTGCAGGATGGACTTCTGCTCGGCCTCGACCTGCGACACGCGCACCGGTCCGCGCAGCTCCATGTCCTCGCGCAGCGTCTCGGCGGCACGCGTCGACATGTTGCTCAGGAACTTGTCGCGCAGCTCCTGCGGCGCGCCCTTGAGCGCGATGATCAGCGAGTCGGACTCGATGTCCTTCAGCAGGCGCTGGATGCTGCGGTCTTCCAGGCTCAGCAGGTTCTCGAACACGAACATCTCGTCGATGATCCGCTGCGCCAGCGCCTCGTCGTGCTCGCGCACATGGGCGATGGCTTCCTCTTCCTGCGCGCTCGCCATCAGGTTGACGATCTCGGCGGCGGTGCGCACGCCGCCCAGGCGGCTGCGCTTCAGGCCCTGGCCCGACAGCATCTCGGTCAGCACGTCGGTCAGCTCCATGAGGGCCGAGGGTTGCACGCCGCCGAAGGTGGCCACGCGCATGATGACGTCGTGGCGCAGGCGGGCCGGCAGCTTCTCGAGCACCTCCGAGGCCTTCATGCGGTCCAGGTGGATCAGCACGGTCGCCAGGATCTGCGGATGCTCGTCGCGGATCAGCTCGGCCACCTCGCTGGCCTCGAGCTGGTTCAGGCGCTCGATGCCGCTGTGCGGCTCGTCGGCCTGGAGGATGTCCTCCAGCAGGTTGCTGGCGCGGTCGTCGCCCAGCGCCTTCTTGAGCACCGCGCGGATGTAGCTGCTCGAGCCCAGGTGCAGCGCCGAGAGCTGCTCGGTCTCCTGGCGGAACTCGGACAGCACCGAGTTCAGCTCGTCCTTGGAGACCGCGGCGAGCTTCGCCATCGCGAGGCCGAGGGTCTGCACCTCGGAGGTGGCGAGGTGGGCCAGCGCCGCGGCGGCGCGGTCTTCACCGAGGGCCATCAGCAGGATGGCGCTCTTGCGGGTTCCGGTTTCACTGATCATGGGCGTTCATCCAGTGCTGGATCAGCGTGGCGACCAGCTTGGGATCCTGGTCGGCGAGTTGATGGGCGTATTCCATATCTGCCTTCTGGCGGGCGGCCTCGCGCTGGCGCAGGCTTTCTTCGGCGGAGACCGTCGGCTCCTGCGACAACTCCGGCTCCTCGGCGACGGCGTCGTCCGGGACGCTCGCCACGGCCGGGGCCGGCGCGGGCGGCGGCGCCAGGTGCTTGCGCAGCAGGGGCCGCAGCACTGCGAACCAGGCGAACAGGGCGAGCAGGGCCAGCAGCAGGTACTGCCCGACGGACTTGCCGAGATCGAGGTTCTCGCGGTCGCGCCAGAACGGGACGTCCGCCGTGGCCGGCTCGCGGTGGTCGTCCGCGAAGGCGCTGTTGACCACGTTGAGCGAGTCGCCGCGGTCCTGGCTGAAGCCCATGGCCTCGCGGGTCAGGTTCCGGATCTGCTCGATCTCGACCGGGGTGAGCGCGCGCGGGCTGGTCTTGCCGGCGCCGTCGGTCGCATCCTTGTAGTTGACGACCACCGCCACCGACAGCCGCTTGATGCCGCCGGCACTTTGCTGCACGTGGCGGATCGAGCGGTCGAGCTCGTAGTTGGTCGTGACGTCCTTGCGCGAGCTGCCGGAGCCGGTGGCCACCGCCGCGGTCGCAACCGGCGCGGGGGCACCGTTCGCCGCGCCAGGCGCAGTCGGAGCACCGGGGGTTCCGGGGGCACCCGGGGTTCCGGGCTTGGGCGCGGTCGCGATCGGCGCGCTCGGGTTGCCCGGCGGCTGGTTCGACAGGGCGCCGGGAACGCCGCCGGGCGGAAGGCCGCCCTGCTGCAGCGATTCGCTCGACTGCTGGCTGCGCATCGCGGCCTTGCCGGGCTCCTGGTTCGGGCGGTACGTCTCGTCGGTGTGCTCCATGACCGAGAAGTCGACGTCGGCCGCCACCTGCGCGCGCACGTTGCTGGCGCCGACGATGGGTTGCAGGATGGCTTCGATGCGGCGGATGTAGCCCTGCTCGATCTCCTGCACGTACTTGAGCTGGCTCACGTCCAGGCCGCGGGTGCCGCTGTTGGCCGCCGACAGCAGGTTGCCGCGCTGGTCGACCACCGTGACGCTCTTGGGGTCGAGCTCCGGCACGCTGCTGGAGATCATGTGGACGATGGCGCTGACCTGGCCCTCGTCGATGCTGCGGCCGCGCTGCAGCGTCAGCACCACCGAGGCCGAGGGCTTCTTCTGCTCGCGCACGAAGAGCGAAGGCTTCGGCAGCGCCAGATGGACCCGCGCCGACTCCACCGTGCCGACCGATTCGATCGAGCGCGCCAGCTCGCCTTCGAGCGCGCGCTGGTAGTTGACCTGCTCGGCGAACTGGCTGGTGCCGAACTTCTGGTTGTCCATCAGTTCGAAGCCGACGCCGCCGGCCTTGGGCAGGCCCTGGGCCGCGAGCTTGAGCCGCACCTCGGGCACCTTGTCGCCGGCGATCAGGATCGCGCCGCCGCCCTCGGCGAACTTGTAGGGCACGTTCATCTGCTGCAGCGACGCGATGATCGCGCCGCCGTCGCGGTCCGACACGTTGGTGTAGAGCACCTTGTAGTCGGGGCCGCGGTTCCAGAGTGTGAACGCCGCCACGGCGGTCACCAGCGCGGCCGCGCCGACGATCATCGGCAGCTTCGGCTGGGCGCGCAGGCGTTCGAGCATCGGGGGGAGCGAGGACGCCGCGGGCGCCGCGCTCGCGGGTGCCGTCGAACTCATGCGCGGATCCTCGCCATGGCCGGTGCGCCGGGAAGGTGCGTCGTCATGCGCAGGTAGGAAGTTTGTTGTTCAGAGGTCATGCCGGAGGCCGTAGAAGTCGTCAGCGGGCTTGTCGTTTCGCGATTGATTGTGAGCAGTCGTAACAGATTCGATGGTCCGAACAGCGGGGGCTTTTGCCGTCTGTTAGCGGCTTCCATCGGGGTCTTCCCTTGCTACGCTGAAAGGACGACGGAGCGCCTGGGCGCTTCTTTAGCAACACCAAAGTTCCAACAAACGAAAGAGTTCCTCATGTCGATCGCCGCCATCGAATCCGTTCTGCAGCAGATGCGGGTCACCTCGCTGCAGGCGGGCTTCACGCCCGCCGCCGCCGCGCCCGCCGAGACCGGCGGCTTCGCGGCCGAGCTCAAGCGCTCGCTGGACAACATCAGCGGCGCCCAGACCCGGGCCTACGGCCAGGCCGAGGCCTTCGAACTCGGCAAGCCCGGCATCGCGCTGAACGACGTCATGGTCGACCTGCAGAAGGCCAACGTGGCGTTCCAGACCGGGCTGCAGGTGCGCAACCGGCTCGTAAGCGCCTATCAGGAAGTGATGAACCTGCCGGCTTGAGCCGCCGGGGTCGTGGACGGGGTCGGTGCTTTTTTGCGCCGAGCCCTAAATGTTTCCAGGGGCCTGCCGATAACTGAACCAACGGTGGCCTGAGTCTCACGGTGAGATCGGAACCAGCGTTACGGCCAGAGGCCGGAAGTCCACAACCTTTGTCATCAGGAGTCGAACATGGCGTCAGTCATCAATACCAACAGCCTTTCTCTGCTCACGCAGAACAACCTGACCAAGTCGCAGTCGTCGCTGAACACCGCGATCCAGCGTCTGTCGTCCGGCCTGCGCATCAACAGCGCCAAGGACGACGCCGCCGGCCAAGCCATCGCCAACCGTTTCACGGCCAACATCAAGGGCCTGACGCAAGCTTCGCGCAACGCCAACGACGGCATCTCGATCGCCCAAACGACTGAAGGCGCGTTGACCGAAGTCAACAACAACCTGCAGCGCGTTCGTGAACTGTCGGTGCAAGCCGCCACCGGCACCAACTCGGCCAGCGACCTGGACTCGATCCAGGGTGAAATCAAGCTGCGCCTGGACGAAATCAACCGCGTCTCGGAGCAGACCCAGTTCAACGGCGTGAAGGTTCTGTCGGCCGACGCCGGCAAGCTGACCGTGCAAGTCGGCGCGAACGATGGCGAGACGATCGACATCGACCTGAAGGAAATCAGCGCGAAGACACTGGGTCTCGACAGCTTCAACGTGAACAACACCGGCGCGGCGAACAAGAACGCGACCGCGACCGACCTGTTGATCGCCGGTTTCGCGCAGAACGGTGTCCCGGTTGCCGGCGTGACCACGTACGACCGTACGCTGACCGCGGCCGCCAATGGCGGTGTTTCGTCGGATGCGCTGGCAACGTTGAAAGACGGCGGGATTGTCAAAGTGGGTACGGAAACGTTCACCTACAGCGCTGCGACGAAGAGCTACGCTGCTGGCGATAGCGCTCGGACGCTGGCCGCGACGAATGCCTCCCTGACCCCGCCAGTCGGTGGCAGCGCGACGGCAACCGTCACCATCGGCGCCAAGTCGATGGATGTCAAGATCGACAGCAACGGCGCCCTGACCGATGCCAACGATGGCTCGGCGCTGTACCTCGATGCAACCAAGAACCTGACCAAGACCGGCGCGGCTTCCACCCCCGCCACCGTCGCGACGCTGACCGCTGCCGCAACGGGCATGCAAGCGGGCGACACGATCAAGATCGGCGCAACCGGTGCGACCTACACGTCGGGGGGCGCCACGTTCGCCGTCACGGGCGAGAAGGCTTCGGCGGACGCGGTTGCTGTCAAGCTCAAGACTGTGGGCGGCACCGTCGACTCCGACGGCGACGCTACTGTGGACTACACGGCGGCCGCCGGCGGCGCCCTCGCCGGCGTCTTCATGGGTGCCAGCGGGTTGACGGCCACTGCCCTCGAAACGATCAAGTTGAATGCCAACGGCATCGCAACCGACGCGGCTGGCAGCGTGCTGTACGCCGATTCGTCCAAGCCCGGCAAGGTGACGACTCAGGCCGTCAGCGCCGGCAAGGCAACGGTCGATCCGCTCAAGGCACTCGATGCAGCCCTGTCCAAGGTGGACCAACTGCGCAGCTCGCTGGGTGCGGTGCAGAACCGTTTCGACTCGGTGATCGCCAACCTCGGCACTACGGTGACCAACCTGTCTTCCTCGCGTTCGCGCATCGAAGACGCCGACTACGCCACGGAAGTGTCGAACATGACCCGCGCGCAGATCCTGCAGCAAGCCGGTACCTCGGTGCTGGCCCAGGCGAACCAGACCACGCAAGGCGTGCTGTCGCTCCTGCGTTGATCGACTAGCAGATAGGAAAAGGAATGCCAGGCCCCTCCCGCAAGGGAAGGTCCTGGCGGCCGCAGGCCTCACCGCCTGCGCTGTCCCCTGCGGCCATGCCCGACGGCGAGGCCGCAGAGGACAGCGAAGTCAAGAAGAACCAAGGTGGAAAACATGTCGAACCCCGTGCCTGCCGCTCTCGCAATGGAAAGCCCCTGGACGCAACTGCTCGCCGGTCGCGCCGGCGGCGCCGCGGTCGCGACGGCATTCGCCGGTGCGGCCGCCGTGTCGGAACCGGTCGAAGAAGCGACCCCTGAGCAGATCGAGACGGCGGTGCAGGAGGTCAACGCGTCGTTTGCGAACCGCTCCATCGGCCTGCAGTTCGAGATCGACCGGGACATCGACAAGGTCATCGTGAAAGTGGTCGACCGGACCAGCGGCGAAGTGATTCGCCAGATCCCGAACGAGGAAGTGGTTCGTTTCGCCAAGGTGATGGGTCGATCGGCCGGCCAGCTGGTGAGCCAGCAGGCCTGAAGGCCGCGCCCCTTCTTCATTCATCAACAAGGAATTCACTCAAATGGCAACGATCAGCAGCCTGGGCGTCGGCTCCAACCTCGACCTGAGCAGCCTGCTCAAGCAACTCCAGACGGCGGAGAGCCAGCCCCTGGTGGCCCTGCAGGCGAAGGCGAAGAGCTACACCAGCAAGCTGTCGGCCTATGGCTCGCTGCAAAGCGCGCTCGGCGTCCTGCAGGGCGCCGCCAAGAAGCTGTCCGACCCGGCGCTGTTCCAGACCGTCACGGGCACGCCCACCGTGAGCGGCATCCTCTCCGCCTCATCCACCGACGCCAGTTCGGCGGGCAGCTACAGCATCACCGTGTCGAAGCTGGCGCAGGCGCAGTCGGCCATCACGGCGGGCCAGGCCAGCACCACCACCGCGATCGGCAGCGGCAAGATCACGATCGACTTCGGCACCATCACCGGCGACGCGCTGGACGCCGCGACCGGCAAGTACAGCGGCGCCGGCTTCAACCCGGACGCCTCGCGCGTCGCGAAGCCGATCACCATCGATGCCACCAACAACACGCTGGGCGGCATCCGCGATGCGATCAACGCGGCCGATGCCGGCGTCACGGCCAGCATCGTCAACGACGGCAGCGGCACGCCCAATCGCCTGGTGCTGGTCTCCACGCAGACCGGCGCGGCCTCGAGCATGCGGATCTCGGTCGATGGCGACGCGGCGCTGCAGAACCTGCTGAACAACGACCCGGCCGGCACGCAGAACCTGCAGCAGTCGGTCGCGGCGCAGAACGCCGAGCTCACCGTCAACGGCATCGCCATCACCAGCGCCAGCAACACGGTCAAGGAAGCGATCCAGGGCACCACGCTCACGCTGGTGTCGGCCGGCACGACCGGTCTCTCGATGAAGGCCAACACGGCCTCGGTGAAGACCGCGATCAACGATTTCGTCAAGGCTTTCAACAGTCTGCAGAGCACGGCGACCTCGCTCACCGCCTACGACGCCGACACCAAGACCGGCGCCGCGCTGGTCGGCGACTCGACCTTGCGCCTGCTCCAGACCCGGATCCGGCAGGCGCTCACGACGCCGCAGGCGGGCGGACCCAACGACATGAAGGTGCTGACGGAGATCGGCGTGGCGTTCCAGAAGGACGGGACGCTGGCCGTGGATTCGACCAAGCTCGACAAGGCGCTCGACGCCAACCTGGAAGGGGTCTCGAGGCTCTTCGCCAGCGCCACCGGCAGCACGGCGGGCTACGGCAAGCAGCTGGACACGCTGGTGGAGGACCTCAATCGCAACGGCGGCTCGCTGAAGGTGGCCACCGACGGCGTGACCACGACGATCAAGGAACTCGACAAGCAGTACGACGCGATGCAGGTACGGGTGGATGCCACGGTGGATCGCTACCGCAAGCAGTTCAGCCAGCTCGACGTGCTGATCAACAGCATGAACAGCACCATGAGCTACCTCACGAAGCAATTCGATGCGATGAACGCCAGCAACGGCAAGTAATCCAGCCACCCGAGAGCCGCCGATGTACACACCCCACAGCTTCAGGACCGGCGCCGGCGCCTATGCGCGCATCGGCGTCGACACCGGCGCGATGAGCGCCTCGCCACACCAGCTGATCTGCATGCTGTTCGACGGCGCCCAGTCGTCCATCGGCATGGCCCGGCACCACCTGTCGGTCGGCGACATCGGAGCCAGGGGCCAGGCGATCTCGAAGGCGATCGACATCGTCGACAACGGCCTCGCGGCCGCGCTCGACGCCAAGGCCGCGGGCCCGGAAGGCGAGGCCCTGGTGGCCAACCTGTCGGCGCTCTATGGCTACATCATCCAGAAGCTTCTCTACGCCAACCTGCGCAACGACGTGCAGGCGCTCGACGAAGCCGATGGCCTTCTCGAAAACATTGCATCGGCCTGGCGCGAGATCGACGCCGRCCCCGCGCGCAGCTGACGCGCCCGATGAGAACCACAGGGGACAAAATGGCAGCCAGGAGTGAAGTCGTGCATTGCTACGGGCAACTCGCCTCGGGCGTTGCACGCATGGCGGAGCTGGCCCGGGCCAGGGAGTGGGGCCAGCTGCCCGCGCTGGAGGAGCAGTGCGCGGCGATCGTCGATCGCCTGAAGGTGCTCGCTCCGCTGGAGGCGCTCGACCCCAGCCAGTTCGAGCAGACCTGTCGCCTGATCGACCAGATCCGTGCCGACCAGGACGAGGTCTGCGGGCTGGTCAAGCCGCAGATCGAACAGTTGATCGCCCGCATGAGCTTCCTGCAGCAGCAGCGCAGCCTGGGCAAGGCCTACGGGCCGCCGCACTGAGCGGACGCGAGCTGGCCATGAGTGGACTCACCGGACTGATCGATGCGCTGCTGGCCGCCAAGGCTTCGCCGCGGCTGGACGTGCTCGCGATCAAGACCGAAGCCCAGATCGGCGCGCCCGGCGCGGTGGCACAGGTGCTGAAGGTCGACAACGACGTGCGCCTGCCCTCGAAGGCCGCGCTCGATCGCCTGCTTCCCGGTGGTTCGCCGAGCCTGCCGCCTGCCCACGCGGCGCAGCAGCCGCCCGAGGCCGAACTGTCGGTGGCGGCGCGCGTCATCAGCGCGGTGCTGGCCGACCTCGAAACGGATGCCGGCCCGGTGCGCGGCACCGCGCCCGCCTGGCCTTCGCAGCAGGCGCCCTCGGCCCCCGCGCTGGCCAGCGCGCTGTCGCAGACCGTGGCCCACAGCGGCCTGTTCTACGAATCGCATCTGGTCGATTTCGCATCCGGCAGTCGCACGCTGGCGCAAATGCTGGAGGAGCCCCAGGCGCGCTGGGCGACACCGCTGGCCGCGCAGAGAGCGGCCGAGCCGGCGGCCGCCGCGGCGCTTCCGGTGAACCCGGCGGCCGTCTCGACCTTGCCGGTGGCCCCCGCGGTCGCCCAATTGGCGACGCCCGTGCCGGAGACCGCAGCGCCGGCCGTCGCCGATCCGAAGCAGGGCGCGCCCGCGTCTTCGCCGCGCGCCGCATCGCCGGCCGCCCAGGCCGGCGCGCCGGCGGACGGCGCCGCCCCGCAGGATGCCGACGCCGGTGCATCCGCGGATGCCGCACGTCTGCAGGCCGCCTACGGGCGCAGCGAGGCCGCGCGCCCGGCACCGGCACCGGAAACGGCCGTGTCCGCGCGCCTGGAAGAG
>NZ_JBFUCI010000264.1:0-8985 GCF_056405335.1 Variovorax sp. P1_H12_2 | reverse complement strand
AGCCAGCGTGACGCGTTCGCTGACGGAAATACCAATGGAGTCATCAACGACCACCCCCGCCTGTGCCAGTGCCACCATGAGCTCCGGATGGGTGACGATCCCTGCTCCACGCCCCTCCAGTTCCTCGGCGACACGCTCATACACGTGAACGTCCCAACCGGCCCGATGCAAGATGTTGGCGGCGAGGAGTCCCCCCAGGGAGCCGCCTACGATCATCACGGTCTTTGCTTGTGTCATTGCCTTCTCCTTCTTCTCGCCGGCTCAGTTCACAGTGGCACTTGCGCGCTCTGCTGCGGCGATCCCCTCCGCGGCGGGGTAGTTGAGCTCGATGGTGACGCCAGACGGGTCCTCGACGAACAGTTGGTGCAGCCCCAGGCTGGGTACGGTGCGCTCGCGAAACTGAAGACCTGCGGCATGAAGGCGACGGTGCAT
The DNA here is from genome assembly GCF_056405335.1 of Variovorax sp. P1_H12_2. NCBI lineage: Bacteria > Pseudomonadati > Pseudomonadota > Betaproteobacteria > Burkholderiales > Comamonadaceae > Variovorax > Variovorax sp. P1_H12_2. The sequence continues at coordinate 8,553 of NZ_JBFUCI010000264.1, read as the reverse complement.
GTCCAGCAGGTCCGTCGCCAAGAAAGCAAGATGGTCGACCGCCGCGCTGCCCTGCAACGAATCTTCCGCCTTGTCGCCGAGGTACGCAGTCAACCCCGCCCGATCATGGGCATCGATGCCGATGATGTGCACGACGCCGTATTCGGACTCATCGCCTCCCCTGTAGAGCCACAGCCCCGGGAACTGGAACGGGGGCCGGAAGCCCTCGCGGAAGCCCATCACTTCGACGTAGAAGCGCCTGGATGCGTCCATATCGGTCGTTCGCACCGAATAGTGGGCCAGCTTGTTTATCGGCATAGTCTGCTCCAAAAAGAACATTAACTGATCGAAAGATAAATAATAGTGGAAGCAGCGGCAGGCCGCAAGCGATTCTGCTCGACCGGAAATGTAAAGAGACGCGACGCCTGCTTTTCACAGGCGGCTCGCGACCGTCAGATTCGCTCTGCGCGAAGAACCTGGGGAACGCCGGACAGGAAGGCATCGACGCGCATGTCGATAAGCCGCTCCAGGCGCTTGGGCGCGGGAAGGTCGTAGACCCATTTGCGCACCCCGATGTAGAAGACGCTCGAGTGCATCGCCCAGACGAGTTCGACCTCCTCGTCCTCTTCGTCGGCATCCCGAGGATCGGGGATGTCGAATTCGTGGCGCAGCTCCCGCGCGATGACGAGGAAGTGACGCTCCCGCAGGCGCGCCAGGTACTTCTGATTGATGCCCCCTCGGCTGAGGCCGGCATAGATGAAGATCCGCACCCACTCGCTGCGCAGGACGAAGCGCGCGTAGTCCTTCAGATAGCGCTTCAGCCGCTCGGTCAGCGGCACCCCGCGATCAGCGAGCCACTCCTCCCACTCCGGGTTCCACCGACGCACAAAGACCTCTTCGTAGACCCGGTCGACGAGGGCCTCCTTGGTCGGGAAGTACCGGTAGAGCAGTGGCTGCGTGACGTTCAGCTCCTTGGCCAGGTCCCGTGTGCTGGCGTCAAAGCCGTGCCTGGAAAAAAACGAGATGGCGGCCTGAACGATCTGGTGCTCCCGATCTTCGGGCGCGAGCCGCCGACGCGGGGCGGGGCCGGCAGGTGTGCGCGGTTCGGCGGCTTGCGTCGCCAGGAGTGACTTCGGTTGCTTCATCGGCGCTCGGGTTTCCCCTATCTTATTTATCGATTGACAATTTACTCTGATTCCGCCAAAGTTATCAGACGCTCAACAAGCAATGTACTTCCGAACCCGCCTCGGGCCAACAGGAGAACCACCCCATGAGACAACATTCATCCCCTCGCCGGCTGGCCGGTCGGGCCCTCGTCACGGCTGGCCTGGGCTTGGTCCTTGGCGCCGTTCAGGCACAGACCATCAAGATCGGGCTGCCGGTGCCTCTCACCGGTCCGTACGGCGCCGAGGCCAAGGACCAGGTCCGCAACGCCGAACTGGCGGTCAAGGAGTTCAATGAGACTGGCGGACTCAATGGCCGCAAGGCAGAGCTCCTCGTGCGCGACGACAAGCTCAATCCCGGCGAGGCCGCTACCCGCACGTTGGAGTTGCTCGAGAAGGACAACGCCAACTTCATCGTCGGCGGACTCTCCGCGGCGACTCAGCTGTCGATCAACAACGTGACCAAGCAGCGCAAGATCATCTACGTGTCCGTCAGCCAATCCGATGCCATCAACGAGGCGAGCGATGCCGGCCCGTACACCTTCCACGAGGCACTGAATCCGCACATGACGACCCAGGCGGTCGGTCGCTACGTGTTCAGGAAGGGCATGAGGGTGGCCTTCCTGACGGCCGACTATGCCTACGGCCAGGAGATGACGCGCGGCTTCACGCGCRTCGCCAAGGAGCTCGGTGCCGAGGTCGTGGGCGAGGTCAAGCATCCTCTGGGCGCGCAAGACTATTCGACCTTCTTGCCGCGCCTGCAGGCGATGAAGGCGGACGTGCTCGTCTTCAACAATTTCGGCAACGACAACCGCATCTCCATCAAGCAGGCCGGCGAGTTCGGCATGAAGAAGGGCATGAAGTTCGTGACGCCCATCCTGACCTACACCGCGCGTGTGGCCGGGGGCGCATCGACCTATGAGGGCGTCGTCGGCGGCACCCAGTACTTCTGGGAAATCGAAAGCAAGACACCGACAGCCAAGGCCTTCAATACCGCATTCAAGGCCGCCAACGAGAACAAATACCCCTCGGACTATGGCGCGATGGCCTATTCGGCGGTGAAGTCACTCCTGATGGCCGTCAAGTCCGCAGGGACGACGGACAGCGACAAGGTCGGTGCCGCCCTGGCGGCCCTGAAGTACGACACGTACAAGGGCCCCCAGTACTACCGCAGCTGCGATCACCAGTCGGTGCAGTCGGTCCTGGTCATCGAGTCGAACAGCAAGGAGACGCGCGACCCGACGGAAGTATTCAAGGTCCTGCACGTCGAGCCGGCGGATGAAAAGCTCCTGCGCTCCTGCCAGGAACTCGGCTTCAAGGGCTGAGGCCGAATCCCCCTTTCCTCTCCCTTCCCATCGACCGGAGCAAACCATGCCCAGCCTTTTCGACCCCATCGCGCTGCACGGACGGACACTCGGCAATCGCATCGCCATGGCGCCGTTGACGCGCTCCCGCGCGACCGCAGGCGACGTCCCTGGCCGGGACAACGCCACCTACTACGGCCAACGCGCGTCCGCGGGCCTCATCATCACCGAGGCCACCAACGTGACGCCGATGAGCTGCGCCTTCGAAAAGGCGCCAGGCATCTATAGCGACGCCCAGGTGGAAGGATGGAAGCTCGTCACCCAGGAGGTCCATGCCCGCGACGGCCACATCTTCCTCCAGCTGTGGCATTGCGGCCGCGTCGGCGCCGACGGGCTGCTGGACGGTGCGGCACCGCTGTCGCCCTCGGGCGTCAACGACGACCTCGACGCGCTCCAGGTCTGGGGCGAACTGGCTCGGGGCCGGTACGTGCGGATTGCCGCCACGCCCTCGCGCGCCATGACAACGGCCGAGGTCGAAGACGCCGTCGAGCAGTATCGACGCGGCGCGGCCAACGCGCTCAAGGCCGGTTTCGACGGCGTGGAGATTCACGCCGCCAACGGCTACCTGCCACACCAGTTCCTGTCGCCAACGACCAATCGGCGCACCGACGGCTACGGTGGCAGCTTGGAAAACCGCCTGCGCTTCCTGCGCGAGGTCGTGGAAGCCGCCATCGACGAGGTGGGCGCGGCGCGCGTGGGTGTACGCATCTCTCCTTTCGCCGCCTACAACAGCACGCGCGACCCCCATCCAGCCGAAACCTACGCCGCCGTGGCGGCCATGCTCGACGAATACGGCATCGCCTACCTGCATCTCGCGGACACCAACGCATGGGCCGGTCAACCGGACATGCCGAAGATCCTGGACGTCGTGCGGCCGCGCTTTCGCGGCGTCCTCATCGGGAACGGCGGCATCACGCCGGACGCGGCACGCGACCTCATCGCCACGGGCGCACTGGACGTCGTAGCGTTCGGGCGCCCCTTCCTGGCCAACCCCGACTTGCCCGCACGCATCCGCCTGGGCGGACCGTACAACGAACCCAGAAGCATCGGCTGGTACGGCGGATCGGCCGAGGGCTACACCGACTATCCGACGCTCGCGCACGCAGCCTGAGACACGTCGAGGGCACATCCATGGAAATCACGTTCGACCTCCTCGCGCTGCAGCTCTTCACCGGACTGGCCCTGGGCGCTGTCTATGTCCTGCTGGCTGTCGGCCTCTCTCTCATCTTCGGCATGCTCACCGTCGTGAACTTCGCGCATGGGGCCTTCTTCATGCTGGGGGCCTACATCGGCTTGGTGGCCGCGGAGAAGACCGGCAGCTTCTGGCTGGCCCTGCTCATTGCACCCATCGTGGTCGGTGCCATCGGCATGCTGGCTGAACGCTGGCTCATCCGACCGCTGTACGGCCGCGGGATCGACTACCCCCTGCTTCTGACTTTCGGCCTCGCCTACATGCTGGTCGAAGGCGTGCGCATCGTCTGGGGCAAAGCCGGCCTGCCCTTCGACACCCCCGAAGTTCTGCAGGGTGCGACGAACCTCGGGTTCGCCGACTTCCCGACCTACCGCTTGTTCGTCATCGGCGTCGTCGGCGCACTGCTCCTGGCCCTGTGGCTCGTGATCGAGCGCACGCCATTCGGCCTGGTCGTCAGAGCCGGCGCGCGGGACCCGGTGATCGTCCGCGTGCTCGGGGTGGACGTCTCCCGCGTCTGGCTCATCGTCTTCGGCGTCGGAACCGGCATCGCCGCCCTCGCCGGCGTACTCGCGGCACCCATGCAAGGGGTGTCACCCGAAATGGGAACCTCGGTGCTGACCRTTGCATTCGTGGTCACCGTCGTAGGCGGTATGGGTTCGCTGATGGGCGCTGTCGTCGCCGGCCTGCTGATTGGCGTGGTCGAAAGCATGGCTGTGCTTTTCTTCCCGGAAGCGGCAAAGGTCTCCATGTTCGTCATCATGGCTGCCGTGCTTCTCGTTCGTCCACAGGGTCTCTTCGGTCGCGCCGGACTGATGTCATGAAGGAACCGACCATGAGTGCCATCACGCCCCCCGCCACGAAGAAACCGTCGCGCACTTGGCAGGATGTCTTGAGAACAGTTGCGAAGCATCGCGTCCTGGCAACTGTCCTCTTCTTTGCCATCTTTCCCTGGCTGATGCCCTATCAGTCGCTGGCYATCAACATACTCATCTATGGCCTCTTCGCCGTTGGCTTCAACTTGCTGTTCGGCTATACCGGGCTGCTGTCATTCGGTCACGCCGCATTCCTCGGCGTCGGTGCTTACACCGCCGGCATTCTCATCGCCCAGCACAACGTGCCATGGTGGGCGGCGGTGCCGGCTGCCGTTGCGGCTGGATGCCTGGTCGCGCTGGTGATGGGCCTGCTGGCCATCCGGACACGCGGCATCTACTTCGCGATGGTGACCCTCGCACTTTCTCAATGCGTCTACTTTCTCGTGTACCAGTTGCCTGCCTCCGGTGGAGAGAACGGCCTGCGCGGCGTCAACGTCTCGGAAGTGAGCATTCTGGGGTTGAAGCTCGACCTCCTGAACCCGCTGCAGAAGTACTACTTCGTCTTTGCATTCGTGGCCGTCGCGATGTGGCTTCTCTCCCGCATTCTGGCCTCCCCATTCGGTGGCGCCATCGAGGCGGTCCGTGAGAATGAGGCACGGGCGCGGGCCTGTGGATTCGACATCGAGCGAACGAAGCTGCTGTCGTTCGTCCTCTCCGCAGGCTTCTGCGCCCTGGCCGGATCGCTCAATGCCATCCATCTCTCCAGCGTTCCCATCGAGACGCTGGACTACGCCACCTCGGGCATGGTGGTCATGCTGTGCCTCCTGGGGGGCATGGGCACCTACTTCGGCCCCTTCGTCGGCGCGGCGCTCTTTCTGCTGATCCAGGACCTTGCATCCAACTGGACCGAGCACTGGCAGCTCCTCGTCGGCGGCGTCTTCGTCTTCTTCGTCCTGTTCTTCCCGAAGGGGGTCTGGGGCACGTTCCTTCAGAAGGTCTCCCATGAACGCTGATGCCATCATCGAGACGCGAAACGTCAGCAAGCGCTTCGCCGGCTTCAAGGCGCTCAACGACGTGAGCGTGAAGATTCGCCCGGGAATCCTGACGTCCATCATCGGTCCCAACGGCGCGGGGAAGAGCACCTTCTTCAACATGCTCTCGGGCGCCTTCGCACCCAGTGACGGTCAGATCGTTTTCATGGGCGAGGACATCACCGGGATGCGCCCGCATGAGTTTGCGCACACCGGCATTGCCAAGTCCTTCCAGATCACGAACCTGTTTCCGAACTTCACGGCGCTCGAAAACGTGCGCATCGCGCTCCAGGCGCATGTGTCGCGCTACGGCCTTTGGCGCCGGCGCTCGGCGCTCCATGGCTTGAGCGAACAAGCCGAGACGGTGTTGAAGACGGTCGGGCTCTCCGAGCGGTCCAACCACCTCGCGCGGGAATTGGCACATGGCCAGCAGCGTGCGCTCGAAATCGGAGTCGCACTCGCCGGCCAGCCCAGACTCCTCTTGATGGATGAGCCCACGGCAGGCATGAGTCCCGAAGAGACCAAGGTCATGATGGCGCTCATTCGCAAGCTCGTCGAAGAGCGCACCGTCGTTCTGGTCGAGCACAAGATGAAGATGGTGATGGGCATCAGCGAGCGCATCGTCGTCCTGCACCATGGCGAGCTCATCGCTGAAGGCACCCCGGACGACATTCGCGCCAACGACCTGGTCAAGCGTGTCTATCTCGGCCAAGGCAACCACTGAGGGAGCGCGGAATGCTTGAAGTCAACGATCTGAACGCGTGGTACGGCACCAGTCACATTCTTCAGGGTGTCAGCCTGAAGGTTCACAAGGGTGAGCTTGTCTGCCTGATCGGTCGCAACGGTGCCGGCAAGACCACGACCGTCAAGAGCGTCGCCGGGCTCATTCCAAGAGCGAAGGGGTCGGTGAAGTTCGAAGGCATCGAGCTGCTCGGCCAACCGGCGCATGCCCGGTTTGCCATAGGTCTGGCTTACGTTCCCGAGGAGCGCCGTATCGTTCCCGGCCTCACGGTGCGAGAGAACATCCGCCTGGGTCTCCTCGCCTCGCCGCTGCGCCGGCATGAGGCGGATGTCATCGAGGAGATCGCGCAGACCTTCCCACGGCTGAAGGAACGCCTTGACCAGATGGCCATTACGATGTCGGGCGGGGAGCAACAGATGCTGGCCATTGCGCGCGCTGTGGCGTCCAAGCCGAAGATGGTGCTGCTCGATGAGCCTTCCGAAGGCATCATGCCGGTGCTGGTCGATGAGATGTTCGAGTATTTCGCCGCGCTCAAGCGCAGCGGCGTGACCATTCTTCTCATCGAACAGAACGTCGGTCTGGCCCTCAGGATTGCAGACCGCGCCTACATCCTCGACCAGGGCGAAATCGTCTACAGCGGCAGCGCGCAAGCCATGCTGGCCGATGAAGCGATCCAGGAGCGCTACTGCGCGGTCTAGGCAGCCTTCAGCATCACGTGGCTGCGCGGGATTCCCATGATTCGATCGCCGATGTTCATGCCCCATTCGGTCATTCCGATGCCTTCGCGCAGCTGCCCCGTCTGCCAATCCRACAGCGCCTCGTCGATGTCGGAGCCCAGGGGTTGCAGCGCCTTGGCCAAAGCCAGGGCATTGGCCGCAGCCTTGGCAGTGCTGCCGGCGGTATGGGGCCGGGGCACGAATGCGGCGTCCCCAAGCAGGACGGCACGACCGAACACCATCCGCGGCACCTGCAGGTCCAGGATGGCCTGGACGAAGGGCTCCTTCGTGGCCTCAAGCAGAGTCTGAAAGGTCGGCGCAAGCAAGTCCCTCGACGTTTGCATCAGAAGCGCAAGGTCTTCATCCTTGGGCGCACCCGGCGGCATCGAGAACGCGTGGTGGACTCCGAAGCGGTCGCTCATCAATGCCGAGAGTTCATCGCCGTGCTCCACCTTCTGGTACCACACCCAGTTCCAGCGCCGATGACCTTCCTGGATCGATTGGCCTTCACCCGGGACCAGGTATTCGAGCATCAGGTGGCCAGGGCCTTGTTGAAATGCAAAGGTGCCCGCAAGCACATCCGCGGCACTTGCAGGAAGTTCCTCTTCAGGGACCAGACCGCGCCATGCGACATAGCCAGCGTAGTCGGGAACGAGACCAGGGATGACTTGCTCGCGCACCGCGGAGCGCGCGCCATCGGCGCCGACGAGCAGGTCGCCGGTTTCGACGCGGCCGCTGGCGAAGCAGGCGGTGATGCGGTCGCCATGCTGCTCGAAACGAACGAATCGCTCACCCGGATGAAATATCTCCGCAGGCAGGTGCTGTTTCATCGTGCCGTAGAGCATGTTCCAGGACGTCTGGCTCTGCGGCATGTAACTGCGTTGGACGACGCGATCGTCGCGGTCCAGGTAGATGCGGTCGCCCGACCTGACGCCTAGCGCGCCCAGGGTCTGGACCCCTGCGAAATGGAACGCAGACAGTACATCGCCCTGCAGCACGACACCGCCGCCGCGGCTGTCGAGTTCGTTCGGGGATCGTTCGAAGACGTCGACCTCCCAGCCAATGGCTCTCAGCGTCGTGGCCGCAAAGAGTCCGCCGAGGGAGCCGCCGATGATGAGTGCGCGAGGCTTGTTGTTCGTGGTGTGGGTGGTCATGAATCTCTCCAGACTGCGCCTGGCGCGATCAAGCGTGGGTTGAGGCGTGAGCCAGGCGACCCTCGAGAGCTTCGCGGAATTGCGCGGGCTTGCCGAGGAACTGACCGAGGTGAAGCATCTGAAGCTCCCCGTCCTGTTCAAGCGCCAAAGTCGGGAAGCCGCGCCCACCCGCGCGCCACAACAGCTCACGCGTGTTTTCGAAATGCTCGGGCAGCCTGGAAGTGCCCTGATCAAAGGCGGCCGAGAAGCGTTCTTCGTCGAGGCCGAGTTCCACGGCAAGGCGCGTCAGTTCAGCGCGGTCCGCGATGGGGCGGCCTTCGACGTAGTAGGCCGTCTGCAGGCGTTTCAGCATCCTGAGCCCCACGCCGGCGAGTTCTTCGGCAGCGAGCATGGCTGCGGT
>NZ_JBFUCI010000263.1:0-9002 GCF_056405335.1 Variovorax sp. P1_H12_2 | reverse complement strand
TCGGCGCCCCTTTCACCCCCCGCGGCCGTGGCCGCATTCATCGATGACAAGAAGGAGCGAGACATGAGCAGAGGCAAGCAATCGTTCGGGCGCAGCATCATTGCTGCGGCGGCGCTGGTCACGGTGGCCGGCTTTTCCCAGGCGCAGGAAACCTTGAAGATCGGCCTGCTCGCCACGCTGGAGGGCCCGTTCGCGGCACCCGGCCAGGACAGCATGCGCGGCGCGGACCTCGCGCTGAAGGAAAGGAACGGCATGGCCGGGGGCAAGAAGATCGAGTTCATCAAGGTCTCGTCCGACGCCACCCCGGACAAGGCGGTCAATGCCACGCGCAAGGCCGTCGAGCAGGACAAGGTGCAGATCATGATCGGCCCGCTGTCGGGCGACGAGGGCATCGCGGTCAAGAACTACGCGAAGACGCAGCCCAACATCACCTTCATCAACGGCTCGTCCGGCGCCCAGGCGACCACGCTGGCGGACCCGGCGCCGAACTTCTACCGCTTCAACACCGAGGGCGCGCAATGGATGGTCGGCCTGGGCGAGCATGCGCTCTCGAAGGGCTACAAGAAGACCTTCCTGATCGCAGAGGACTACGGTTTCCCGTACTCGCAGGTGCAGGGCTTCATGGCGAGCTACTGCGCCAAGGGCGGCAAGGTGGTCGACAAGGCCTGGGTCCCGCTCGGCACCAAGGACTACGCCTCGGTGATCGCGAAGATCCCGAAGGACGTCGACGCGCTGGTCGTCGTGCTCGGCGGTTCGGACGCGGTGAACTTCCTGACCCAGTACGAGCAGGCCGGCGGCGACAAGCCGATGGTCGGCGGCTCGATCACGGTCGACCAGACGGTGCTCAACTTCAAGGGCAAGCGCCGCGAGTCGCTGCTCGGCACGGCGTCCGCCGGGCCGATGGCCGATTCGATCGACACGCCCGAGTGGAAGAAGTTCGTGGCCGACTACAAGGCCACCTTCAAGGACGGATTCCCGAGCCCCTCGCTGTTCGCCTACCTGTACTACATCAACACCAAGGCCACGCTGGACGCGCTCGACGCGGTCAAGGGCGACCTGTCGAACGGCCAGAAGGCCTACCGCGACGCGCTGCAGAAGACCAACTTCAAGGGGCCGGCCGGCGAGGTCAGGATCGACGCGAACCGCAACGGCGTCGGCACCACCTACATCACCGAGGTGGCGAAGGCGCCCGACGGCTCCTTCTACAACAAGGTCGTCAAGTCGGTGCCCAACATCACGCAGACGCTGGGCCTGCCCGAGGCGGAGTTCAAGCAGATGGGCCTCGGCACCCGCGACGTGCCCGACTGCCGCAAATGAAGCCCACCCCCGTTGCTTGCTCATTGCGTGTAGCCGCCTCCCCCCTCAAGGGGGCCACACCGGCGGCCCGGCAAAGCCGGTTCCGCGGTGTGTCCCGAGGGGGCCGGGCTTCGCCGGCCGGCACCTGGCACGCTTCGCGAGAAAGCTGAAGATGGCTTCGATCACCCCGCTCAGGCCCTCGACGTCGCGCGGCGCTTCGGATGCCGGCGCGCTGGCCGGCGCGCAGCTGCTCTCGGGCGACGCGCTGCGGCTGGACGGGGTGACGCGCGCCTTCGGCGCGCTGCGGGCGGTCGACGACGTGTCGCTCACCGTCACGGCCGGGCAGAAGTACGCGATCCTCGGCTCCAACGGGGCCGGCAAGACCACGCTCTTCAACGCCATCACCGGCGACTTTCCGCCGACGGCGGGGCGCATCCACTTCTTCGGCGAGGACATCACCGAGCTGCCGCCGCACGACCGCATCCGAAAGGGCCTCCGGCGCACCTACCAGTCTTCGCTGCTGTTTCGCGACCTGTCGGTGCGCGACAACCTGTTCCTGGCGGTGCGCGGCGTGGCCAGCGGGCGCTTCAGTTTCCTGCGCGCGCGCGCCGGCCATGCCTCGATGCGCGCGACCCGCGACCTGCTCGAGCGCTCGCGCCTGAGCCACATCGCGGACGAACGGGTCGCCAATCTGGCGCACGGCCAGCAGCGCCAGCTGGAGATCGGCATGGCGCTGGCCGGCGCGCCGCGCCTGATCCTGTTCGACGAGCCCGCCGCCGGCCTGTCGCCGGTCGAACGGCGCGAACTGGTCGCGCTGCTGGGTTCGCTGCCGGCGCACATGAGCTTCGTGCTGATCGAGCACGACCTCGACATCGCGCTGCGCGTGGTCGACCGGGTTACGGTGATGCACAACGGGCGCGTGCTGCGCACCGGGACGCCCGACGAGATCGAGAACGACGCCCAGGTCCAGGCGATCTACATGGGGAGCAGGCACTGATGGCATGGTTTCGCACCGACCGGGCCGTCGCGGCCAGCGGCGCGCCGATGCTGGCCATCGAGGCGCTCGACGTCTTCTATGGCCGCGCCCATGCGCTGCAGGGCGTCAGCTTGACGCTGGAACGCGGGGTGCTGGGCATCGTCGGGCGCAACGGCATGGGCAAGACGACGCTGTGCAACGCCATCACCGGCCTGGTGCCGGCGCGCGGCAGCATCCGGCTCGCGGGCGAGGAAATTCTCGGGCTGGCGCCGAACGAGATCACGAAGCGCGGCATCGCCTACGTGCCGCAGGGCCGCCGGGTGTGGGCGTCGCTGTCGGTCGACGAAACCCTCCGGCTGGTGGCCAGCCGCCGGCGCGAGGTCGATCGCGTCTATGCGATGTTCCCGCGCCTGGCGGAGCGCCGCGGCCATGGCGGCGCACAGCTGTCGGGCGGCGAGCAGCAGATGCTGGCGATCGGGCGCGCCCTGCTGCTGAACCCGAAGCTGCTCGTGATGGACGAGCCCACCGAAGGCCTGGCGCCGATGATCGTCGAGCAGGTGGCGCAGTCGCTGCGCGAGCTGGCGGCCGAGGGCCGCATCGCGGTGCTGCTGATCGAACAGAACCTCGGCGTCGCGATCTCGGTGGCCGACCGCATCGGCCTGATGGTCAATGGCCGCATCGCGCAGGAGATGCCCGCGGCGCAGCTGGCGGCCGACCGCGAGCTGCAGGAGCGCCTGCTGGGCGTGCGCTCGGGCGGGCCGGAGGACGATCTCGAGGCGTCGAGCGCCGCCGTCGATACCGGCCCTCCAGAGTCCATGCAAGTGTTCACGGTGCGCCGCGCGCACGGCGACGGCGCGACCTCGCTCGACGGCCCGGCGCCGAGCACGGTGCGCGGCTTCACGCGCTGGAACGCCGGCGGCACCGCCGCGCCGGTGGCCGACATCGTCAGGCTTGCGCCAGTGGCGGCGCCAGCGCCGGCCCCGCCTGCCGCCGCTTCGCCCCGCGTCTTCGAGTTCCCGGTCGCCGCGAGCAGCGAGCGCTCGGCCTACGTCGCCGGCACCTTCGACACCAAGGGCCGCGAGCTGGCCTTCCTGCGCCAGTGCCTCGAGAAGCTCGGCCTGCGCGTCGTCACGGTCGACCTGTCGACCTCCGGCACGCCTTCGCCCGCGAGCGTGCATCCGCGCGAGGTCGCGCGCCACCACCCGCAGGGCGAATCGGCGGTCTTCAGCAACGACCGCGGCAGCGCCACCGCTGCGATGGCGCTGGCCTTCGAGGCCTTCATCGGCACCCGCCGCGACCTGGGCGGCATCATCTCCGCCGGCGGTTCCGGCGGCACTTCGATGGCGACCCAGGGCATGCGCGCACTGCCGATCGGCGTGCCCAAGATGATGGTGTCGACCATGGCCAGCGGCGACACGCGGCCCTACGTGGGCCCCAGCGACATCTGCATGATGTATTCGGTCACCGACGTGCAGGGCATCCACCGCATCAGCGAGCTGGTGCTGGCCAATGCGGCGAACGCGCTGGCCGGCATGATCGCGCATCCGCCGGCGGTCTCCAGCGTCACCAGGCCGGCGATCGGCCTGACGATGTTCGGCGTCACCACGCCCTGCGTCCAGGCCGTCGCCCGGCGCCTGGAGGACGCCTTCGACTGCCTGGTGTTCCATGCCACCGGCGTCGGCGGCCAGTCGATGGAGAAGCTGGCCGAGTCGGGCCTGATCGCCGGCGCGATCGACGTCACGACGACCGAGATCGCGGACGAGATCGCCGGCGGCGTGCTGTCGGCCGGCGCGACGCGGCTGGACGTCTTCGCCCGCCACGCGCTGCCCTACGTGGGCTCCTGCGGCGCGCTCGACATGGTGAATTTCGGCGCCTGGGACACGGTGCCCGAACGATTCAAGGCGCGCCGGCTCTACCGCCACAACCCGACCGTGACGCTGATGCGGACCTCGGCCGAGGAATGCCGCGCGGTCGGCGAGTTCATCGCCGTGAAGCTCAACGCGATGCGCGGGCCGGTGCGCTTCCTGATCCCCGAAGGCGGCGTCTCCGCGATCGACCGGCCCGGCCAGCCCTTCCACGACCCGGACGCCGACCGGCAGCTCTTCGACAGCATCGAGCGCGGCTTTCGCGGCGGCCCCGACCGCAAGCTGCTGCGCCTGCCGCTGCACATCAACGACGAAGCCTTCGCCGACGCGCTGGTGGGCGCCTGGCGAGAGGTTTCGCAAACCCCGGCCGGCGCGCGGCGCGCCTAAGTGCCAGGACACGCCAGGACATCCGGAGGACCCCGACCATGCCACGCATCTCCCGATCGACCCTGCTGGCTCGCCTGCGCGCAAAGATCGACGCCGGCCGACCGATCATCGGCGGCGGCGCGGGCACCGGCCTGTCGGCCAAGTGCGAAGAGGCCGGCGGCATCGACCTGATCGTGATCTACAACTCGGGGCGCTACCGCATGGCGGGCCGCGGCTCGCTGGCGGGCCTGCTGGCCTACGGCAATGCCAACGAGATCGTCTGCGAGATGGCGCGCGAGGTGCTGCCGATCGTGCAGCACACGCCGGTGCTGGCCGGCGTGAACGGCACCGATCCGTTCATGATCCCGGACGAATTCCTGGGCCGGCTGATCGCCCTCGGCTTCTCGGGGGTGCAGAACTTCCCGACCGTGGGCCTCATCGACGGCGTCTTCCGGGCCAACCTCGAAGAAACCGGCATGGGCTATGCGCTCGAGGTCGAGCTGATCGCGCGCGCCCGCGCGCTCGACCTCCTGACCACGCCCTACGTCTTCTGCGAAGCCGATGCGCGCGCGATGGCCGCGGCCGGCGCCGACATCGTGGTGTGCCACCTGGGCCTGACCACCGGGGGCGTCATCGGCGCCGGGACCGCGCTCGCGCTGGCCGATTGCGTGCCGCGCATCAACGCCTGGGCGGCGGCGGCGCATGCAGTGAACCCCGAGGCGATCGTGCTGTGCCACGGCGGGCCGATCGCCACGCCCGAAGATGCGCAGTACGTGCTGTCGCGCTGCCCGGCGTGCCACGGCTTCTACGGCGCGAGCTCGATGGAGCGCCTGCCCGTCGAGGCGGCGCTCACCGAGACGACGCGACGCTTCGTTCAGATCACGTTGGACAGATGACCTTGCGGGAAAGACCCATCAGCTGCTCGGCAGCTTTGGCTCTGTCCTCAACTGAATAAGGAGACGAGATCCATGTCAGGCGCTCAATTCGGAAGTTTCATCCTCGGGCTGATCGTCGTTGCGATCGTCGTCGCCATCGCGGTCTGGCTGCTCCACTGGCTGTACCTGCGCAGCTCCAAGGAGCGGTCCTTCGTGCGCACCGGGCTGGGCGGGCAGAAGGTGGTGCTCGGCGGCGGCGCCTTCGTGCTGCCGATCGTGCACGACGTGATCCCGGTCAACATGAACACGCTGCGCCTCGAGGTCAACCGCGGCCGCGACAAGGCGCTGATCACCAAGGACCGGATGCGTGTCGACGTCATCGCCGAGTTCTACGTCCGCGTGGCGACCAGCGAAGAGGCGGTCGCCGCAGCGGCCCAGACCCTGGGCCTGCGGACGATGGAGCCGGAGCAGCTCAAGGAACTGGTCGAGGGCAAGTTCGTCGACGCGCTGCGCACCGCGGCGGCCGAGATGACGATGGAAGAACTCCACGAGCGGCGCGGCACCTACGTGAAGCGCGTGCGCGACGCCGTCGCCGAGGACCTGACCAAGAACGGCCTCGAGCTGGAAGCGGCCTCCCTGACGCAGCTCGACCAGACCGGCATGGAGTTCTTCAATCCGAGCAACGCCTTCGACGCCGAGGGCCTGACCCGCCTCACGGAGCAGATCGAGCATCGCAAGAAGCAGCGCAACGACGTCGAGCAGGACACGCTGATCGCGATCCGGAACAAGAACCTCGAGGCCGAGAAGCTCTCGCTCGACATCGATCGCGAAGCCGAGCACGCGCGGCTGGCGCAGCAGCGCGAGCTCGAGATCGCGCGCGCCCGCCAGCGCGCCGAGGTGTCGGCCGAACGCGCGCAGCGAGAGCAGGACGCCGAGGCCGCGCAGATCGCGGCGAAGCAAGGCATCGACCAGGCCCGCATCCGCTCCGAACAKACGATCGAGGAGGGACGCATCGGCAAGGAGCGCGCGATCCAGAGCGCCGAGATCGAGCGCCGCATGTCGCTCGAACTGGCGGAGCAGCAGCGCGCCATCTCGGTCGCGCGCGAGAGCAAGGCCCAGAGCGAGGCGCAGGCCGAAGCCGAGATCGCGCGGGCGCTGGCGGTGTCGGCGGAGGAGAAGGTCTTCACGGCCCGCGAGGTCGAGATGGCCGAGCGCAAGAAGGCCATCGACCTGATCGGCGCGCAGCAGGTCGCCGAGCGCGACGCCCTGCGCCTGACTTCGGCGGCGCAGGCCGAGAGCGACGCCAGCACCGCGCGCGGCGCCGCAGTGCGCGCGCAGGCCGAAGCCGACGCGGATGCCGACAAGATCCGCTCGATGGCGATGCGGGTGCGCGCCGAGATCGAGGCCGACGCCGCGCGCATGATGAACGAGTCCCACAACATGCTCACGCCCGAGGCGCGGATGTCGGCCCTGCGCCTGAAGCTGGTCGAGAAGGCCGAGGCGATCATCCGCGAATCGGTGCGTCCGCTGGAGCGCATCGAAGGCATCAAGATCCTGCATGTCGACGGCCTCGGCGGTTCCTCGGGCGGCGGTGAAGGCGGTGGCGGCAGCGGCTTTGCCGACGGCCTGGTCAACTCGGCGTTGCGCTTCAGGGCGCAGGCGCCGCTGGTCGACCAGCTGCTGCGCGAGATCGGCATCGAAGGCGGCGACATCCAGCGGCTGGTCGGTGACGCGAGCGGCGCCCATGCCGCCCTGCCCTCGGCGCCGACGCCGAAGGAATAGCGCATGGTGAATGTCTATGTCTCCAGCGTGATCGACGCCCCCGCGGACAGCGTGTGGTCGCGCGTGCGTGATTTCAACGGCCTGCCGCAATGGCATCCACTGATCGCCGACAGCCGGATCGAGAACGACCAGCCGGCCGATCGCGTCGGCTGCATCCGCCACTTCCACCTGAAGGACGGCGGCATGATCCGGGAGAAGCTGCTGGCGCTGTCCGACTACGAGTACAGCTGCACCTACGAGATCCTCGAAAGCCCGATGGGCGTGGCGAACTACATTGCCACGCTCAAGCTCACGCCGGTCACCGATGGCGGGCACTGCTTCGCCGAATGGAGCGCCGAGTTCGAATGCGAGGCCGGCCGGGAG
Source organism: Variovorax sp. P1_H12_2 (assembly GCF_056405335.1). Lineage (NCBI taxonomy): Bacteria > Pseudomonadati > Pseudomonadota > Betaproteobacteria > Burkholderiales > Comamonadaceae > Variovorax > Variovorax sp. P1_H12_2. Next base: position 1,479 of record NZ_JBFUCI010000263.1, on the reverse strand, counting down.
CGCGAGCTGACGRAATCGATCGGCAACGGCGTGTTCCAGGCCGGCTTCGACGCGTTGAAGCGGCGGTCGTTACGCTGACGAGCCATGCTGCAGAAGGTCGTGCGCTCCGCAGTCATCGACGCGCCCATCGAGCGCGTCTGGGCGGTGCTGCGCGACTTCAACAGCCACGACCGGTGGCACAGCGCGATCGCCTCCAGCCATATCGAAGGCGGCGAGCGCGGCGACCAGGTCGGCTGCGTGCGCAGCTTCACGCTGAAGGACGGCAACCGCGTCCGCGAGCAGTTGCTGACGCTGTCGGACACCGAGCACAAGAGCACCTATTGCATCGTCGAAGCGAGCTTGCCGCTGCAGCGCTACGTGGCCACGGTCAGCCTCAAGCCGGTGACCGACGGCAACCGGACTTTCTGGCATTGGGAGTCGAGCTTTGCGACGCCGCCGGGGATGGAGCGCGAACTGCGCGACACCGTGGCGCAGGGCGTGTACGAGACCGGCTTCGAGGATCTGCGGCGCTACCTGCGCGGGGGCGCCGACCGGCACGCGCCCACCGGCCACGCGATGCCGACGGCGCTCCCCGTGCCGACGCGCCGTGTCGCCATCGAGCGCTATGGCGGCCCGGATGAACTTCGGGCGCAGGCCTTCGAGGCCCCTGCGCCGCGCGCCGGTGAACTGCGCATCCGGCAGCGCGCCGTCGGCGTCAACTTCATCGACGTGTACCTGCGCCGCGGCTGGATTCCGTCGATGCTGCCGCTCTCCGCGGGCTTGCCGGGCGTGCCGGGCATGGAGGCCGCCGGCGGCGTGCTCGATGTCGGCGCGCAGGTCTCCGGCTTCCTGCCGGGCGACCGCGTGGCCTATCTCGGCCCCGTGCCGGGCGCCTATTGCGGCGTGCGCTGCGTGCCGGCCGAGTGGGTGGTGCGATTGCCTGCCGCGGTCGAGGACGAGGTCGCCGCCGCACTGCTGCTCAAGGGCATCACGGCCGACTACCTGCTGCACGACCTCGGGCGCGTGCAGCGTGGCACCCGGCTGCTGGTCCACGCGGCGGCCGGTGGCGTCGGGCTGCTGGTGTGCGCCTGGGCGCGCCGTCTCGGCGCCGTGGTGATCGGCACGGTGTCGAGCGAGGAGAAGGCCCGCGTCGCGCGCGAGCATGGCTGCGAGCACGTGATCGTGACCCGCGACTACCGCTTCGCCGATGCCGTGCAGCGCAGCTGCGGCGGCGCCGACGTGGTGATCGACGGCCTGGGCGACGCGGCCCGCGACGAGAACCTGGCCGCCCTCGCGCGCCGGGGGCACTGGATCAGCCTCGGCCAGGCCAGCGGCCCCCTGGCGCCGCTGGCGCCCGATGCGCTGGTGGCCAAGTCGCTGAGCTTCTCGCGCCCCGTCGTGTTCGACTACGTCTCGACCCAGGCGCAGTTGGCCGAACGCGCGCAGCGGGTCTGGAGCGCGCTGGCGGACGGCTCGATCCGCCTGCCGCCCATCGAGCGC
>NZ_JBFUCI010000262.1:0-9017 GCF_056405335.1 Variovorax sp. P1_H12_2 | reverse complement strand
GCCCATGCACGTAGACCTCGACCGCATTGCTGCTGATCTCGTCCTTCCAGCTGTAGAGCTTCTCCTCGAGCTGGGCCCGCGACAGCACCATGCCGGGCCGGGCCAGCAGCGATTCGAGCACCGCCCATTCGCGCGCCGAAAGCAGCACCGGCCGGCCGCCCACCGTGACCTCGCGCGTGGCCGGATTGACGCTCACGCCCATGTGTTCATAGACTGGCTCGGCCCGACCCGAGGCGCGCCGCAGCAGCGCCCGGATCCGCGCCAGCAGCTCGTCGAGGTCATAGGGCTTGAGCACGTAGTCGTCGGCGCCGGCATCGAGCCCCTCGATGCGCTGCTGGACCGAGTCGCGCGCGGTCGCGATCAGCACCGGCATGCGCTGCTTGCGGGCGCGCAGGGCGCGCAGCACCTCCAGGCCGTCGCGCCGCGGCACGCCGAGGTCGAGCAGCACCAGGTCGTATTGCTGGGTGCGCAGCGCGGTGTCGGCGGCGTCGCCGTCCTTGACCCAGTCGACCGCGTACCGCTCCGCGCGCAGCAGGTCGAGCACGGCTTCGCCGATCATCACGTCGTCTTCGAGCAGCAGCAGTCGCATGGTTCATTGATCCGTGTTGGGCTGCCCGAGATGGTAGCGGCTCACAACAGCGCCCTGACCTCTCGCGCCGCCTCGAACAGGAGCGGCAGCAGGTCGCGGCGCAGGGCCTCCTCCTGATGCCGGCCGCCGGACAGCACCACGTTGAGCGCCGCCACGGTGCGCCCCTGCATGTCGCGCAGCGGCACCGCCAACGCCTGCACGCCGAGTTCGTGTTCCTCGCTGGCGAAGCAGAAATCGTCCTTGCGCGCCTGCGCGATGCACTGTCGCAGCAGGCGTGCCTGGGTGATGGTCTGGGGCGTCAGCCGCGACAGCCGCCGGGCCTTGAGCCACTGCGTGAGCTGGGCCGGGCTCAGTGCGGCCAGCAGCACCCGGCCGGTCGAGGTCGCATGGGCCGGCAGCCGGGCACCGAGATGCAGGCCGTAGGCCAGCACGCGCGTCGGCGCTCCGTAGCTGCCACTGCGCGCGACGATGACCACCTCCTCGCCGTCGAGCACCACGGCCGAGAACGACTCCTGCGTTTGCGCCGCGAGCCGGTTCAGGGTCGGCTGCAGCGCCCGCGGCAGCCGCGACGAGGCCAGGTAGCTGCCCGAGAAGCGCAGCACCTTGGGCGCCATCCAGAAGTAGCTGCCGTCGGTCTCGAGGTAGCCCAGGTGGGCCAGCGTCAGCAGGTGCCGCCGGGCGGCCGCACGGGTCAGGCCAGCGCGCTCGGCCGCCAGGGTGGCGTTGAGCCGCTGGCGCTCGGTGTCGAAGCTCTCGAGCACGGCCATGCCCTTGGCGATGCCCTCGATGAAGTCTGCTTTTGCAATGGTCATGGAACGAACTGTTGCGCGATCATCGCGCAGGTGGTTTCATGATCGCACAGAGCCGCGCATCGCGGCACCCCGGATCGGCCTGACCGCCCTACGCTTGCCCGAAACCGCAACAGGAGACACGCATGCGAACACAAGTCGCCATCATCGGCGCAGGCCCCGCCGGCCTTTTGCTCGGCCAACTGCTCTACAAGGCCGGCATCGACAACGTCATCATCGAGCGCCAGACCGGCGACTACGTGCTGGGACGCATCCGGGCCGGCGTGCTCGAGCAGATCACGATGGACCTGCTGGCGCGCGCCGGCGTCGACAGGCGGGCCAAGGCCGAGGGGCTGCCGCACGAGGGCATCGAGCTGCTGTTCAAGGGCGCCCGGCACCGCATCGACATGCACGGCCTGACGGACGGCAAGCAGGTCACGGTCTACGGCCAGACCGAGGTGACGCGCGACCTGATGGAGGCGCGCCAGGCCGAAGGGCTCACGACGATCTACAGCGCATCCTCGGTCAGCCTGCACGACTTCGACGGCGCCCGGCCCCGCGTACGCTACGAGAAGGACGGCGCCACGCACGAAATCGAATGCGACTTCATCGCCGGCTGCGACGGCTACCACGGGGTCAGCCGTGCCAGCGTGCCGGCCGAGGCGCTTCACACCTACGAGAAGATCTACCCCTTCGGCTGGCTCGGCGTGCTGGCCGACGTGCCGCCGGTGTCGCACGAGCTGATCTACGCCAACACCTCGCGCGGCTTTGCCCTGTGCAGCATGCGCAGCGCCACCCGCAGCCGCTACTACGTGCAGGTGCCGACCGAGGAGAAAGTCGAGAACTGGAGCGACGAGGCCTTCTGGAACGAGCTGCGCCTGCGGCTCGACCCGGAAGCGCGCGAACGCCTCGTGACCGGGCCTTCGCTCGAGAAGAGCATCGCGCCGCTGCGCAGCTTCGTCGCCGAGCCGATGCGCTTCGGGAGCCTCTTTCTGGCCGGCGATGCGGCCCACATCGTGCCGCCCACCGGGGCCAAGGGCTTGAACCTGGCGACCGCCGACGTCGGCTACCTGTCGCGCGCGCTGGAGATCTTCTACCGCGAGAAATCGGCCTCAGCGCTCGACCGCTACTCCGATCTCTGCCTGCGCCGGGTCTGGAAGGCCGAGCGCTTCTCGTGGTGGTTCACCTCGCTGATGCACCGTTTTCCGGACACCGGCGAGTTTGGCCAGAAGATCCAGGAAGCCGAGCTCGACTACCTGGTGCACTCCCGCGCCGCCTCGACCTCGCTGGCCGAGAACTACGTCGGGCTGCCGCTCGAGAATTTCTAGCGCTTCAAAGCTGCGTCCAAACGGACTCGGCCCCTTCCAGGGATGCCGCGGAACCGGCTTCGCCGGGCCGCTGGCATCGCCCCTTTGAGGGGGGCGCCGCAGGCGCTATCGGGGGTGGTCCAAGGTTTCCGCCTGCATCAACTGCCAGACCCGGTCCGGCGTCAGCGGCATGTCCAGGTGCGGCGCCCGCCCGGCCATGCCGTTGCGCGCCAGGGCGTCCGCGACTGCGTTCACCACCGCCGGCGTGGCGCCGATGGTGCCGAGCTCGCCGACGCCCTTCACGCCCAGCGGGTTGTTCTTGCACGGCGTCGACTCGTCCATCTCCATGCGGAACATCGTGCCGATGATGTCGGCGCGCGGCGCCGCGTAGTCCATCAGGCTGCCGGTCAGCGGTTGGCCGGTCTCGGCGTCGTAGACCACCCGCTCGCACAGCGCCTGGCCGATGCCCTRCACTGCGCCGCCTTCGAGCTGGCCGCGCACGATCAGGGGATTGACCACGCGGCCGACATCGTTGACGGAGGCGTAGCTCAGCACGCTGATCTCGCCGGTCGGCGGATCGAGTTCGACTTCGGTGATGTGGCAGCCGTTGGGCCAGGTCGGGCCCGAGACGGTGCTGGTCGAGTCGACGAAGATCTCCCCTTCCGGCTGCTTGCCGGCCAGCGTGAACAGGTCGAGCTGAAGGTCGGTGCCCGCCACCTTGAAGACACCGGCGGCGTAGTCGATGTCGGCGGCGGCCACCTCGAGTTCCTTGGCGGCCAGTTCACGGCACTTGTCGATGGTGCGCTCGGCGCCGACCCGCACCGCCGAGCCGCCGGTGAACAGCGAGCGCGACCCGGCGCTGCCGAAGCCGTCGCCGCGGTCGGTGTCGCCCAGCACGATGTGCACCTGCTCGATCGGCACGCCGAAGGCGTCCACCACCAGCTGCGCCAGCGTGGTCGCGATCCCCTGTCCCATGGCGTTGACCGCCGAGAACACCTCGATGATGCCGTCGGGCCGCACCGAGACCGTGACGCGCTCCTCGAACACGTTGCCGCCGGTCCATTCGAGGAAGGTGGCGATGCCGAGGCCTCGCACCCGCCCCTGCTTCCTCGATTCGGCGGCCCGGGCCTCGAAGCCCTGCCAGTCGGCCAGCGCCAGCGCCTGGTCCATCACCGATTCGAAGGCGCCGGTGTCGTAGACCTGCTTCATCGGGTTGGTGTAGGGCATCTGCTCCGGACGGATGAAGTTGCGCCGGCGCAGTTCGATCCGGTCGATGCCGGTCTGGCGCGCGGCCTCGTCCATCAGCCGCTCGATGGTGTAGATCGCCTCGGGCCGGCCGGCGCCGCGGTAGGCACCTGTCGGCGCGGTGTGTGTCAGCACCGCCTTGAAGTGGAAATCGATGGTCTGGATGTCGTAGACGCTGGTCTGGACCCAGGGGCCGATCAGGAGCTGGATCGCGACCCCGGTACCGGTCGCGTAGGCGCCGACATTCGCGTGGGTCTTGATGCGCAGGCCGAGGATCTTGCCGTCGGCGGCCAATGCGAGTTCGGCCCGGGCCTCGATGTCTCGGCCATGCGAGGTCGAAATGAACTCCTCGCTGCGATCGGCCACCCACTTGACCGGCCGGCGCAGCGCCCGCGCCGCGAAGGCGATCGCGATGTCCTCGGGATAGGCGCCGGTCTTCATGCCGAAACCGCCGCCGACATCGCCCACAACCACCCGCACTTTTTGCTTCGCGAGACCGATCGCGTCGCATACCGAGTCGCGCACACCCGAGGGCATCTGCGTGCTCATGCGGATCGTGATCCGGTCGGAGGCGGCGTCGAAGTCGGCCAGCACGGTGCGCGGCTCGATCGTGAGCGCGACCACCCGCTGGTTGACGACGTCGAGCGCCACCACGTGGCTGGCCTTGGCGAAGGCCGCGGCGGTCGCCTCGGCACTGCCGTGGCGCATCTCGGCGGCGATGTTGCCGGTGGCCGGTTCCCAGACCTGAACCGCGCCCTCGGCGATGGCGCCCTGGAGGTCGACCACCATCGGCAGCGACTCGTAGTCGACCATCACCGCCTCGGCCGCGTCGCGCGCCTGCGAAGCCGTTTCGGCGATCACCATCGCCACCGGCTCGCCCACGAAACGGACCCGGTCGAGCGCCAGCACATGGCGCGGCGGCGTCGCGCAATCGGCGCCATCGGCGCGCTTGAAGGCCGCGGCGCCCGGCATCGGCTTGACGCCGGCCCCGGCCAGATCGGCGCCCGTGAAAACGCCCACCACGCCAGGCATGGCGGCGGCGGCCGCGGTGTCGACCGACGCCAGCCGGGCGTGCGGATACGGGGAACGCACGAAACACAGCCAGGTCTGGCCCGGCAGGGTGAAGTCGTCGGTGTAGCGGCCGGTGCCGGCCAGCAGCTTCTCGTCTTCCAGCCGCCTGACGGCCTGGCCGCTGCCGAAGCGCATGGGGTTCGTGTCAGTAGTCACCATGGTCCTTTGTCTTGATCATTTCTTCGCAAGCGCGACAACGACTATATGGGCTTCCGGAGCATTCGGCATGCGGCCATGCCGAGAGCCTCGAAGCCGTGTATACCTTCGACCATGCAACTGCCCTGGCTCGACCCCGGTGACCCCCTGCCCGATGCCGCCCTCGCCTGGGGCGAATCCGACCCCGTGCCCGGCCTGCTGGCGGCCGGCGGAGGACTGGATGTCGCCAGCCTGCTGCAGGCCTACCGCAGCGGCATCTTCCCGTGGTTCAGCGAGGGCCAGCCCATCCTCTGGTGGAGTCCCGATCCGCGCATGGTGCTCGATGTCTCGCGCTTCGCGCTGCACCGGTCGCTGCGCAAGACGCTCGAGCGCTTCCGGCTCGCCGGGGGCTGCGAGATCCGCATCGACCATGGCTTCGAAGCCGTGATCTCGGCCTGCTCGAAGGCCCCCCGGGCCGGCCAGTCCGGCACCTGGATCCTGCCCGAGATGGTGGCCGCCTACACCGCACTGCACCGTGCCGGACATGCCCACAGCGTCGAGACCTGGATCGACGGCGAACTCGCGGGCGGCCTCTACTGCGTCGCGATCGGGCGCGCGGTGTTCGGCGAATCGATGTTCACGCGCCGGCCCGATGCCTCCAAGATCGCGCTGGCGGCGCTGGTCGCGTTCTGCCGACGGCACGGGCTCGCGATGATCGACTGCCAGCAGAAGACCAGCCATCTCACCAGCCTCGGCGCCCGCGAAATGCCGCGCGAGGACTTCGTGTCGCACGTCGCCCACGCCCGCACGCTGAGCGCCCCTCGTTGGCGCTTCGAGCCCGTATACTGGACCGAACTCCTGCCCGCGCGAACCTCCTTCCCGACGTGACGCACCTCAAGGATCTCCCGCTCCACACGCTGCAGTTCTACGCAACGGCGCCCTATCCGTGCAGCTATCTGCCGGACCRGCAGGCACGTTCGCAGGTCGCCACGCCCAGCCACCTGATCCACAACGACGCCTACTCGGACCTGGTGCTGAACGGCTTCCGGCGCAGCGGCATGTTCACCTACCGGCCCTATTGCGATGGCTGCAGCGCCTGCGTGCCGCTGCGCGTGCTGGTCAACGAATTCAAGCCCACCCGCAGCCAGCGCCGAGCCCGGTCGCGTCATGCCGGCCTGCAGGCGCGGGTGCTCAAGCTGTGCTTCGTGCCCGAGCACTACCAGCTCTACCTGCGCTACCAGAACGGCCGTCACTCGGGCGGCGGCATGGACCACGACAGCATCGACCAGTACACCCAGTTCCTGCTGCAGAGCCGGGTCAACTCGCGGCTCGTGGAGTTCCGCGAGACGCTGCCAGACGGCAGCGCCGGCGCGCTCAAGATGGTGTCGATCCTCGACGTGCTGAACGACGGGCTGTCGGCGGTCTACACCTTCTACGAGCCCGAGCCGGGCGCGGGCTATGGCAACTACAGCGTGCTGTGGCAGATCGACCAGGCACGCCAGCTCGAGCTGCCTCACGTCTACCTCGGCTACTGGATCGAAGGCAGTTCCAAGATGACCTACAAGGCCCGCTATGCACCGCATGAAGTGCTGATCGACGGGCGCTGGCAGGCACCCACCCATTTCACCAAGTAAAATGTCGACCGGCCTTCAACCGCGTTGCACATGAGAAAACCACAATCCGACGTTCCAGCCACGCCCGTGATCCAGGTCATCGAGCGGATGTTCTCGCTCATCGACGTGCTGGCGTCCCGTGAAGAAGCGATTTCCCTCAAGGAGATCAGCGAAAAGACGGGGCTGCACCCATCCACCACCCACCGGATCCTCAACGACCTGGCGGTCGGCCGTTTCGTCGACCGTCCCGAGGCCGGCAGCTACCGGCTCGGCATGCGCCTGCTCGAACTCGGCAACCTGGTCAAGGGGCGGCTCAACGTGCGCGACGCCGCGCTGACGCCGATGCGCGAGCTGCACAAGCTGACCCAGCAGCCAGTGAATCTCAGCATGCGCCAGGGTGACGAGATCGTCTACATCGAGCGCGCCTACAGCGAGCGTTCCGGCATGCAGGTGGTGCGCGCCATCGGCGGCCGCGCCCCGCTGCACCTGACCTCCACCGGCAAGCTGTTCCTGGCGGCGGACGAGCCGCAGCGCATCCGCAGCTATGCCACCCGCACCGGGCTGGCCGGCCACACGCGCAACAGCATCACGCAGCTGCCGGCGCTGGAGCGCGAGTTGTCGAAGGCCCGCCAGTACGGCATCGCGCGGGACAACGAGGAACTCGAACTCGGCGTGCGCTGCATGGCCGCCGGCATCTACGACGATCAGGGAAGGCTGGTCGCCGGGCTGTCGATCTCGGCACCGGCCGACCGGCTGGACGAGGGCTGGCTGCCGAAACTTCAGGCCACAGCCAACGAGATCTCCAGCGCGCTCGGCTTCAAGGCCGACCAGCCGGCGGCCGCCTGAGACATTGCGGGGCAGACCAAGAAACTGCGCAGCAGTTCTTGCTCTGCCCTCAACTGATCAGAAGACCCCGCTCCCCCGCCCTCAGCTCGCAGCGTGCGCGAAGCTCTGCTGCAGGCCGGGGTTGGCGCGGGAGGTGGCTTCGACCCAGCGGCGAACGCGTTCGGCGTCGCCGATGCGGCTGAGCTTGCCGGCCGAATCGAGGAACACCATGATCAGCTTGCGGCCGGCGATCTTGGTCTGCATCACCAGGCATTGACCGGCTTCGGAGATGTAGCCGGTCTTCTGGACGCCGATGTCCCAATCAGGGCTCTTGACGAGCCGGTTGGTGGTGTTGAACTGCAGCACGCGGTTGCCGACTTCCACCTGATATTCCGGCGAGGTCGAGAGCTGACGCACGGTGGCGTCGGCATAGGCGGCGTTCACCAGCAACGCCAGATCCTGGGCGCTCGACTGGTTGCGGCTCGAGAGGCCGGTCGGCTCGACGTAGCGCGTGTCCTTCATGCCGAGCATCTTGGCCTTGGCATTCATGACGCTCACGAACGTGGCCAGCCCGCCGGGATAGGTGCGGCCCAGCGCATGGGCGGCGCGGTTCTCGCTCGACATGAGGGCCAGGTGCAGCAATTCGCCACGCGGCAGCATGGTGCCGATGTTCAGGCGCGAGCGGCTTCCCTTCTCGGTGTCGACATCGTCCTGCGTGATCGTGATCAGTTCATCCGACGGCAGCTTGGCCTCGCTGATCAGGAGACCGGTCATGAGCTTGGTCAGCGACGCGATCRGCAGCACCGCATGGTCGTTCTTGCTGAACAGGACTTCCTGGGTATCCTGGTCGATCACCAGGGCCACGCTGGACTTCAGGTCGAGCGCGTCTTCCGTGCTGTGCAGCCCGGCCATCTGGCCGAAGGATTGGCGCGCCGGCGTGGCGTCCACCACACGGACGATCGAACGGCGCTGCACGGCGACGACGGTCCGGCCGTTTTTCTGCCGGATCGATGCGACCACGTTGCGCCCGCCACTCACCACCTTGTCGGCTTTGTCAACCGTCGCGACTTGCCTGGAGCCTGCCCCGCGCTTCGAAGCCGCGGCCGAGGGCGCTGCTTTTCGCTTCGCATCCTCGCTCACCGACGTCTTCTTGGAAGCTTTCTTCGATTCCGTCGCGGCGTTCGCGCCGGGCAAGAAAAACGCCGTGGCGCAGAGCACGACGGCGGCGAGGCGAAGGGCGGGAAGGAACCGCTGGCTGGAAACTCGGTAGGAACGGGCTTCAGACATTTAATATTCTCCAGCGGCGACAAAAGGTCACCACAGTGTATCGAAATCAAAAAAGACACGCAATATCAGTTACTTGCACCCTCTTCTTCAATCGAAAACAAGGAGCACCGTAAAACCTAACCTTGTGCAGCAACTCTCTCAGCTTGGCTCTGTAACT